>NZ_JAMQHY010000003.1:47572-49841 GCF_023845705.1 Clostridium sp. ZBS15 | reverse complement strand
AGCAGTAAATGTGACAATACTAATTAAGAAATCTAAAAAGCAAATTTCAATGCCACTGCGCCATTATACTAAAATATCATTTTACTTAAAACATGTAGTTATAATAAAAGGTGGACTGAGTAATTGAACTTAGGAATACTAAAAATGATTATAGTCCCATTTTAGCTTGTTCTCAATGTTAAATTGAGACAAGCAGTAAATGTGANNNNTCCAATTACAATGCCATTTTGATCAGATAAAAATCAAATTTTAGAAAAAAACAAAGCCAATAATTAATAGGATAATTATTGCAATTAAAATGTAAAGTCCTGCATTAGTACTTGTTCCAGTAGAATCTTCTTTAGGATTACTTTTTTGATTAGTTGCATTTTTTTCAATTTCTTCAAGTTTTGAACTAATAGTAGAATCATCAAGTTTTTCTTTAGTGGTATTTAAAGTTTCATTAGTTTTTGAAGATTTTTTTTCTTCTAAATCATATCTTGGGAATACTTTCTCAAATGCATAGCATGTAGATGTTATACATTCATTTTTTTCTCCGAGTTCTTTGTTGCAGTAAGGACACTTCATAAAAAATACCTCCTTTTTTTTAGAACTTAATTAATTATTTTTTATAAATAAATTCATAACATATATAGTATAAAAACAATAAAAATATACCTCCTATAAAGTAGTTTATGCTTTATAGAAGGTATATTTTACACATTAATATAAATAATTATTAAAGCTCTGTTTTAAGAAAAGTGTTGATATATGCACAAAAAAGTGGACTGAGTAATTGAACTTAGGAATACTAAAAATGATTATAGTCCCATTTTAGCTTGTTCTCAATATGAAATTAAGACAAGCAGTAAATGTGACAATAATCATTAAGTATTCTCAAAGTNNAGTCCAATTACAATGCCACTTTTTTTAAGCATATATCAACACATATTTAAAACAGAGCCATTATTAAAGATAATGCTTATCTAAGGTAATTATACAATTATATTTAGGGTGAATTGACTTCACTCTTGAACTAATATTATCAATTAGTTCTTCATCTTTAAAAGATGTTTTTAAAGATGCATTTAAAACCAAATCAAATATTAGATTTTTACAGTTTCCATCACCAACGATTCTAAAGTCATGAATAGAATCTATATAATCATATTCATCAATTAATTTTAGAATTTCATCGTGTGCTTCCTTAACCTCACCCTCAATTATACATATAGGGTCCATATGTATAACAAGATAAATCTTAAGTTTTGCAGAAATCTCTCTTTCAGCTTTATCAATTACTTCATGAATTTTCATTATATCAATGTTTGAGGGAATTTCAGCATGTATTGAAGCCATACACTTTCCAGGCCCATAATTATGTATTATTAAATCATGAGATCCAGTAATATGTTCATAAGATAATACCATATCATTTATTCCTTTAACAAGTTCAGGATCAGGAGCTTCACCAAGCAATGGGTTAAGAGTTTCTTTTATTAATGAAAAACCTGAATAAACTATAAATCCAGCAACTATAAGTCCGATAAATCCATCTATAGGAATTGATGTAAACTTAGACACTAAAAAAGAAATAGCAACAGTACTAGAAGTAAAAACATCTCCTAATGCATCTACAGAAGCTGCTTTTAATGCAGAAGAATTAATCCTATTCCCCATAAATTTATTAAAACCAGAAAGCCAAAATTTAAGTCCTATTGAAATTAAAAGAAGAATAAAAGGTACAATTTCAAAGGTAACTGCTTCAGGATTTATAATTCTAGTTAATGATGATTTTATAAATTGAAAACCAACAAGCATAACCATAAATGCAACAATTAAAGCAGAAATATATTCAATTCGCCCATGTCCAAAAGGATGTTCTTTATCAGCAGGTTTACTTGCCATCTTAAAACCTATTATAGTTATAAGAGAAGATGCTGCATCAGATAAGTTATTAAATGCATCAGCAATAATAGCTATACTTGAAGAAAAAAGTCCAACGGAAATTTTTATCAAAAATAGTATAAGATTAATAAAAATTCCTACAAGCCCTCCAAGAATACCATAAGAATTTCTTACTTTATCATCATTTACATTGTGATTATCTTTAATAAACTTAGTAACTAGAAATTTTGAGAACATATATAATCACTCCTATGCTTTATATTAAATAATTTAATTCTAATACAGTAATTAGTATTTGTAAAATATAATATTGCTATAATGTAAAAACTAATAGCTAATAATTAAATTTATTGATACTTTTATATTAGGCTATGTTTTAGCA
>NZ_JAMQHY010000003.1:41082-47554 GCF_023845705.1 Clostridium sp. ZBS15 | reverse complement strand
TATATGCATAAGCAAAGTGGGCGGAGTAATTAAAATTTTACAATAGTCTTTTTATATTAAAGGATAAAATAAGATATAAACTGTATTTTTATATTTATAGATTGTTTGATTTAAATTATAGAATTTGATAATATGACTATATTAATACATTTATTATATATGTAATTTATGTAAATATATAATAATTTTTAGTTACAAATAATAGTCAAAATAATCTTATAATTTAAATGCTATCTTTGAAATGAAAAATTATATTTTAAATGTAAAAGCTTTACTTTATATGATGGTTTTTAAGACTATTATATTGAAAGGAGTGTAAAATAGTTATTAAAAAATATTGAAAAAATGTGATTAAATGTATCAGTTAAAACACTTCAACGTTGGGATAGAGAAGGTATATTAAAAGCAAAACGTACTTCAACTAATCGAAGATACTATACTTATGACCAATATTTAGAGTTCAAGGGATTAAAGAATAATATAGATAGAAAGATAGTTATATATACTAGAGTTTCTACAAATAATCAAAAAGATGATTTAGCTAATCAAATTGAATTTCTAAAGAGTTTTGCAAATGCTAAAGGTATTATTGTAGATGAAGTTATTACAGATATAGGAAGTGTACTAAACTACAATCGTAAAAAGTGGAACAAACTTTTAGAGGAATGTATGGAAAACAAAATTGATTCTATATTAGTAACTCATAAAGATAGATTTATACGATTTGGGTATTCATGGTTTGAAAGATTTTTAGGGAAATTTGATACTAAAGTTATAGTTGTAAATAATGAAAGTCTTTCACCACAAGAAGAGTTAGTTCAAGATACAATATCAATACTTCATGTGTTTAGTTGTAGAATATATGGTCTTAGAAAGTATAAGAAAAAGATTAAGGAGGATAAAGAAGTTGCTACGAGCATACAAAACGGAGATACACCCAACGGAAGAGCAGAAAAAGAAGATTAATCAAGGCATTGGTATTTGTAGATGGTTATATAATCAGTATTTGGCTACAAATCAAGAATTATATAAACAGTTTCAAGATGGATTAATCTCTAAAAAAGAAGCGACTTTAAGTGCTAATAACTTTGATAAGTATATCAATAATGAAATTAAAATTTTAGAAGGATATAAATGGATAAATTTATGTGGTTCTAAAGCAAGGAAAAAAGCTATTTGTAATGCTGAAAGTGCCTACAAAAGATTTTTCAAAGGTCAATCTAAGTTTCCACGATTTAAGAAGAAGAATAAGTCTGATGTTAAACTTTATTTTCCTAAAAATAATAAAACAGATTGGAAAACAGAAAGACATAAAATTAATATTCCTACTTTAAAGTGGGTAAGACTAAAAGAATTTGGATATATCCCAACTAACGCAAAGGTTGTTAATGGTACAATATCTAAGAAAGCTGATAGATATTTTGTATCAGTAGTAATTGAAGAAGAGCACAAAAGTGAAGATAGACCTTATACAAAAGGAATAGGTATCGACCTTGGAATTAAAGAATTTGCAGTTATCTCTAATGGTACTCACAAGAAGAATATTAATAAAACTGTAAGAGTGAAAAAATTACAAAAGAAGTTGAAACGTGAACAAAGAAGACTTTCAAGAAAATATGAAAGTTTTAAATTAAAAAATAAAAATAAGAAAGGAAAAGCTACTAGACAAAATATCCAAAAACAAATAGTCAAAGTACAAAGAGTTCATCAACGATTATCTAATATTAGAACTGACTATATAAATAAGACAATTAATAAAATAGTTAAGCAAAAACCAAGCTATATAACTATTGAAGATTTAAATGTTAGTGGAATGATGAAAAATAAGCATTTATCTAAGGCAGTAGCACAACAAAAATTCTATGAGTTTAGGGTTAAACTTGAGTACAAGTGTAATCTTAATGAAATTGAGTTAAGAATTGTAGATAGATTTTATCCTTCAAGTAAAACTTGTAGTTGTTGTGGAGCATATAAAAAAGATTTAAAACTATCTGATAGGGTTTATAAATGTAATGAATGTAATTCTAGTATAGATAGAGATTATAATGCTTCAATTAATTTAGAAAATGCAAAAATATACAAAGTTGCATAATCAAGCAAATGTATATATGTACCCAAGGCTATTTGGGGAATTTACGACTATGGAGAGTCTTACAAACAAGAGTAGCTTCGGCAAAATTGGATTCGTTGAAGTAGTAATAATATCAATATGGGTATATTTGTCCATATTTTGAGTAGCAGAATTTTTATGAACACAGCAAAAGATTTATTAAATTTTATAAATAATAGTAAAAGTGCATTTCATGGTGCTAATGAAGTTAAATCAATCTTAGATAAAGAAGGATTTGTAGAAATTAAGGAATGTGATAAGTGGGATTTAAAGCATGGTGGAAAATACTATGTTATGAAAAATGAATCTGCAATAATAGGATTCGAAATTGGAAGTGGAGATATAGCAGAAGAAGGATTTAGATTAATAGGAGCTCATACAGACTCTCCAGGATTCAGAATAAAGCCACATGCAGAAATGACAGTAGAAGACCATTATGTTAAATTAAACACAGAAGTTTATGGTGGTGCAATACTTAGCACATGGTTTGATAGACCATTAGGGGTAGCTGGAAGAGTTACATTAAAAGGAAGCAATCCACTAAAACCACAAGTTAAATTAGTTGATCTAAATAAGCCTGTTTTAATAATACCGAGTTTAGCAATACACATGAATAGAAGCATTAATGAAGGCTATGAATATAATAGACAAAAAGATACATTACCATTACTTACAATGGCTACTGATAAGTTAGAGAAAGACGGTTACTTACTTAAGTTAATTGCAGAAAGCTTAAATGTAGAAGAAAAAGAAATCGTAGATTTTGATTTATTCGTATATGAATATGAAAAAGGATGCTTATTTGGAATGAATGAAGAATTCATTTCAGCAGGAAGACTAGATGACCTTTGGATGGTATATGCAGGACTTGTGGCATTACTTCAAAGTAAATCTAATAAAGCAACAAAAGTTTTAGTGGCACTTGATAATGAAGAAATAGGTAGCTTAACATCTCAAGGAGCAAATTCTTCATTACTTGAAAATATATTAGAAAGAATAACATTAGCACTTGGAAAAGATAGAGAAGATTTCAAGAGATCATTATCAAACTCAGTTATGATTTCAGCAGATTTAGCTCATGCTCTTCATCCAAACTATACAGAAAAGCACGATCCAACAAACAGACCACTTATTGGAGGTGGTCCAGTTATAAAAATTGCGGCATCAGGAAGTTATTCAACAGACAGCTACGCAGCAGCAATATTTAAACAAGTTTGTGAAAATGTAAATGTACCATGTCAAGAATTTGTGAATAGATCAGATGTTAAGGGTGGAACAACAATAGGACCAATAACTGCATCTAAATTAAATATACCAGTTATAGATATGGGTGCACCATTACTTTCAATGCATTCAGTAAGAGAACTTGCAAGTGTTAAAGATAATGAATATACAATAAAAGCATTTACGGAATTTCTTTCATTATAATCATGTTTTAAACTAATGTTTATAGTGTAGTATAAACATTAGTTTAAAAAATTAACAAGACTGTCTCTAAACAAAAAGTAATTAAGTATCAAGCTTAATATTTTAAGAGTATTAATTAAGAGACAGTCTTTTCATTTGCAAAAATAAAGATACAATTTATACATAATGTCATTAAATTAATAAAAATTATGCATCTGGAAAAAATTACACCCCAGGGGTGTATATTTATTTGAGAAAATATCCTAATAAAGGTATAATATATGAAGGAAATTTTTGATGGGAGGGATTGTTATTTTTAATTTACAGAAAAGAGTTATAGTATTAATTATGGCTACAACATTTATAAGTGGTATATGTCCCAATGTAAATGCATATGCAGCTACAAGTGATCTTTCTAAGTCACAAAAAAATAGCTCATTAGAAAATGAATTACAAAAAGATAAATCACAAGAGAAAAATAATAAAGATAGTAAATCACAAAAAAATAATTTAAAAGGGGACAAGTTATCTGAAAGTAATTCAAAAGAACAGGATTTAAAAGAAGATGTTGATGAAGTTCTAGACCAAGAGGAAAAAACTCCAGAACCAGGTTGGCATGTTATTAATGGAAAAAGATTTTATTTTACTGAAGATGGAATGTTACAAAAAAGAGGCTGGTTTGAAATAGAGGAATACATATATAAAGGAACGGAAACTAATCCTCAAGTATATGAACCAATCTTAAAGAAGAATGAAAAAGAAAACACTAAAGTTGATAAAGATATACCAGAAGATGAAGACAAGGATGATATAAAATCTGATGATAAAAAAACAGATAAAAAAATTAAAGAATCTGAGAATAATAATGAAGATATTAAAAATTCAGAAAAAGTAGAAGAAGATAACAAAAAGGGGGAAGAAGTAAACTCTCTTGAAGATAATAAAGAAGAAAATGATACTGATTTAAACAGTACAAGCTCTAAAGAAGATGAGTATGAAATAGTAGATCCTAGTAAAGATCCGAATTATGTACTTCACAAGAATACTTATTATTTTAATGATGATTATTCAGTTGCTATTGGATGGAAAGACTTTAGTGGTAAATGGTACAATTTTAATGAATATGGTGCAATGAGAACTAATTGGAACTATGTAGATTACAAATGGTATTACTTTGATGAGCATGGAGAAATGCAAAATGGATGGATAAAATTAGGTACGGATAAATATTATCTATATAAAACTGGTGAAATGGCTAGTGGAAAAATGAATATAGATGATAAATGGTACTATTTTAATGGCAGTGGGGCATTGGAGACAGGCTTTTATAGAAAGAATGACAAGGAATGTTATTCAAATAAAAATGGTGAAATGTTATCTAATGAATGGATAGAAAATAATGATAAAAAATATTATGTTAAAGCAAATGGGGAATTAGCAACAGGCAATATAATTATAGATGGTAAACCTGAAAGCTTTACTGATAGCGGTTTATATAAAGGTGGCGGAAAAATAGATGAATATCTTTATGTAAAATATTTAGATGTTGGAAATGCAGATTGTATATTTATAAAACTTCCAAATGGAGAGACTGCATTGATTGATACTGGATTAAATACAAAAGATAGTGAAAAGAAAGTAATAGACTTTTTAGAAAGTCAAGATATGAAAGAAGATGAAGATGATAAAAAAATAATCAATCATGTTATAATAACTCATCCTCATTCAGATCATATTGGAGGTCTATATAAAATTCTTAAGAATTTTAATGTAGAAAAAATATATATGCCTGAAAAAAGTTATTTAGAAGATTGTTTGGATTTAAAGGAAACTGGATCAGAATCTGGTGATATCAAGATTATGAAAGAAGACTATAGGGTATTTAAAAAGACTATGGATTTAATAGAAGATCTTGATATAGAAGTTATAAATGCAGTTTATGGACAAGATATCGATGAAGAAGGTATTTTGAAATTTGTTAATAGAGATACGTACTATGCAAAACCACTTGACAAAAGAGTCTCAGCTAATTATTGGGAAATAAATAATCAATCAGCTTTAGTATATTTAAAATATAGTGATTTAGGCGCATTATTTACAGGCGATATAGAATGGCTAGCTGAAAAAGATATAGTAGAATCAGATCTTTTAGCACATTCAAGAGTAGACGTATTAAAAGTTCCACATCATGGAATAAATACATCTTCAAGTTATATGTTTGTAAATTATATTGGAGCAGATATTGGTATAATTCCTAGAGAAACTAATCAAATAATGAAAAATGATGCTTACACTAATTTAGTAACAGGAAGAGTAACTTTATTTGAAACTGGACTTAAAGATGGTGTTTCATTATATGCAACAGAAGATGGATGGAATGTTCAATATTAAAATTATGTTTTAATACAATGTTGATATATGAATAAAAAAAGTGGACTTAGTAATTGAACATTAAAAATATAATAACAAAAAACAGAGTACTTAATGATGTATGTCATTAAGTACTCTGTTTTATTTTCTCGGGAGTTTAAAATTATTTGTTACAATGTTTAAAATAATTTTTTTCAGGATCAGTGCTATTTAAGTCGGAATTTTCACTAGACGTCATATCTTGAGTATAATCAAATTCCATGGAAGCGATGTTATTTACAACAATATCATCCACGGCTGGATTAGGTAAACTAATGGCAACTGATCCGTCTTCAGAAACACTTTCTATTTTGCTTTGTGTTGGATAATAATCTGTTCTTACCTTAGGTAGATAAGGCGATTTTTCATTATTCATAGAATATCACTTCCTTAATATTTTAAAAATAATGTTTATTTGGAGGTATTAATATTTACAGTAATATTATTTGAATAAACTCAAATTTAATACTAGGTTAAATTTGTAAAAATTAAAATATCGCATATATTTATATATGCATAAGTAAAATGGACTGAGTAATTAAACTT
>NZ_JAMQHY010000003.1:2774-41044 GCF_023845705.1 Clostridium sp. ZBS15 | reverse complement strand
TTAAGAATTCTCAAAGTCTAATTACAATGTCACTGCGCCCTTATACTAAAACATCAATATTTAATTTTAAAATGTTAGGAAGGTATTGATATATGCATAAGTAAAATGGACTGAGTAATAAAAATCAATAGAAAATATTAATGTTTCTTGAGTTTTTTCTTAAGAAAACCTTAATAGAAGAAAAAATATAGAAATAGGTCCCAAAATATAAAATCAAAGTTGTAATGTATAGTGTAAGTAAAAACAATTTATTTATTTTTCTTATCTTAAATCTTATCTTAAAGTCATTTAAATTATAATCCTTTTAGGGTTATTGACTGATTAATAAATCTGCTTAGAGTTATTAAGTAATTAGTAATTCTATTTAGAGTTGTCGACAAAAAATCAAAAGTAATTTTTAGGTATCAAAAAGAAAAATTTGCTTATAATAGTTAACATGATGGTAAATTAAGCTATATCCTACAATAATTAAAGAAAAAGCCATTATAATTAAACTTTATAAAATACATTATTATTTTTTGATACAAATATGTTTAGTGTAAATATACTTTTTTAAATTTTAAACAAAATTTGATAAAGTTATAGAAATAGTTATAAAAAATATTAAATAAAATAACAATTATTAAAATTAATATATAAATTTTAGAGATTTATTCTTGACTCACACTTAAAAAATGAATAAAGATCATTATAATTAATACAAGTTTTAATAAAATGCTATAATAATAGAAAAAAATCTTTGATTAAATATTAAAAAACTAATAAATGTTAAATTTACACGGATGTTTTATTTTTGATTGAAAATTAACTATAAAAAATATATAAGAAATTTTAATAATAGATTTATTATAGAATTTTTAGAGGATATTATTAAAGATAATAAAATGTTTAATTTAATAGTTTAAGTATAAAATAAACCAAATAAATTAAATATTTTTTAGAAAAATATTAAATTAAAATTATTTATAAAATAATAATTATATACATTTAAAATAAAATATTAATAACAAAAACAATAAAAAAATTTAAATGTAAATCGTACAAATTTTAAATTTAAATTTTACAATAGAGTACACACAAATAAGGAAAGAATATTAAAAAGATAAAAAGAATTAATTAATAAAAAAGGCGCCAAAAAGCTACCTCAAACTTAGATTTTATATCTAAATGAGGTAGCTTTTTTGTTTTATTAAAAATTATGAGAAGTCTAATGTAAATAATTATAAAAAATATATATTTATATACAAATATTAAATAAAATTAAAATAATATATATTATTACAATTTAAGTTATTTAATTACTAGTATTTTAATTACATTTTATGAAAATTTATTTAATAAAACTAAAAAATATGAAAAATAAATCAAAAAAAACTAATAAAAAACAAAAAATATTACAAAAAAGTATAAAGAATTACAAAAAAAGTACCGAAATATAAAAAGGTGGATGTATTGTATTATGAAAAGAAAAAAGTGAATAATATTCCACACAACTAAAGAAGAGTTTAAAGAACAACTAAAGAAAAAGAAATTTAAGTGGAAAAACTAGGAGGAAAAAATATGTTTAATAGATCAAACAAAGCAACTGCTTTATTATTAGCTGCTGCAGCTGTAGTATCATTAGTTCCAGCTACTGGAGTTAGTGCTGCTGATTATAAGAGAGTTGAAGCTAAAGATGGTACTGTTTATAATGCAGTAGCTTATAAAGATGGTAAAATGTATATTGACGGAGATTTAGAAGATAAAGATGAAGCGGTTTATTTCTTAAATGATGGAAAATATACTGAATTAGAAGATATTGATGTAGATTCAGATGCTACTATTTATGGAGATAAATATGCTAATGTTAACGAAGGAGAATACTTTGTTGATTTAACAAATGGTAAAGTAACTGATGATGATATCAAGGATGAAAACTTTGATGATGCTTCTTTAGCTTTAAGAAGAAAAGTTAAATACAAAACAGATGATAGATATGATGAAACTAATGCAGGAATAACTAGAAGCGATGCTGAAGAAAATTTAGTAACTAATGAAACAATGAAACAATTACCAGGAAATAAGTTTGGTGAAACTTGGTATGAAACTAAAGTTGTAGCGGCAGATTCAAGCAAAGTTAATGCAAGTAATCTTACTGTGTTTACAGATGCAAAAGGTAACTACATTGATGCAGATTACAACTTAGGAGAAATCAGAGTTGAATCAACTACTGGAAATTCAGTTAAAATAAAAAATACTAACGATTCTGAAAAATTAGGTACTGTTAAAGATGCTGTATCAGCAAAGATTCAAGCAGGAAATGTTTTAGGACAAGATTCTAAAAATATTTATAGAACAGCTAAAATTACTATTACAGCTAAGACTGGTGTTACTATAAAAGAAATTTATGGAATAAAAATGGAAAACACAGTATTTGCTGGAGAAACTATAAGTTTTGATGTTATCCAAAAAATATCAAAAGAAAAAGCATCTAGCGATATAGATGGAGTTAGCTATGCTAAATCTGTAACTAATTATGTTGTATCTAAAGATAATGGAGAAGCAATTGCTAGCGATTCTTTACTTAAAGACTATTTAGATGGTAATACAAATGTTAAATTTACAGTTGTTGATGGAAAATTAGTTTCTTATTTAGTAGATGAAGCTAAGGATCAAGTGAAGACTCAAACAATAGTTTTATCTAAAGGAGATCGTAGTTTATACCATACTGACATTTTAGATGAATCTAAGGATGATGTAGAAAAGAAAGATAAATACGCTTTAGAAGTTGACATTGATGGTAACCTTTGGAGATTAGATTCTGGATATATCTACAAATGGGATAATGATGAAGATTGGACTAAAGTTTATAGAGTAGATGGATCTATGAACGAATTATCAGTTTATGATAAAGACAACATGGTTGTTTGGAATGAGAAAGATGAAGCTTATTCAATAATAGGTGAAAAAGAAGAGTCAACTGAAGAAACTAAGCCAGAAGTAACAACTGGATGGGTTAAAAACTCAGATGGAACTTGGACATTCGTTAAAGAAGATGGAACTAAAGCTATTGGTTGGTTAAACAACAACGGAACTTGGTACTTCTCAAATGCAGCTGGAATCATGCAAACTGGTTGGATCAACGATAATGGAACTTGGTACTACACTAATGCTTCAGGTGCTATGTTAACTGGATGGCAAAACGTTAATGGTACTTGGTACTTTATGCAAGGATCAGGAGCTATGAAAACTGGTTGGTTAAACGACAATGGAACTTGGTACTACACTAACGCTTCAGGTGCTATGCAAACTGGATGGTTAAATGACAATGGTACTTGGTACTACTTAGATGGTTCAGGAAAAATGCTTTCAAACACAACTGTTAATGGTTATGTTTTAGGAGCTAACGGAGCTTGGATCAGATAATTTAAATTAAGCTTTTTATCATATTTAAATTTTATATATTAGGTACTCCCCATGTGGGAGTACCTTTTTTGTCCAAGCTGGTGACAGTCACCAGCTTGTTCTATCATAAGCTTTCAACCAAAGGAATTATCATATATAATCATAATATGGGTATAATAAATAATATTAAAGAAAAGGAGAATTAAATTTGGAGATTCAATTAAATAAAGCTATTGAAATATTGAAAAGAGAATTTAATCCTACAATTATATATTTATTTGGTTCAGCTGCTAAAAACAATCTTAGGGAAGATAGTGATATTGATATTGCATTTTTAAGTGAAAATAGCACTGACGAATATAAATGTTTTATGGTATCTCAAGAGCTTGCAGATGTATTTAAAAGAGAAGTGGATTTAATAGATTTAAATTTATCTTCAACTGTTTTTAAAGCTCAAGTTATAGGTAATGGAAAAGTAATATATTGTAACGACAATACGAAAAGAATGTATTTTGAGATGAGATCATTTAAAGAATATGCAATTTTAAATGAAGAAAGAGAAGTTGTAATAAATAAAATGAGAGAGGAGATAGATAAATATGGGCAATGATGTAATTGTAAATAAAATTGAGACTATAAATAGATGCTTAAATAGAATACATGAAGTTTATGATAATGATCCTAGTAATTTAGATGATTATACTAAACAAGACTCCATAATTTTAAATATACAAAGAGCTTGTGAAGCTACAATTGATTTAGCAATGCACATTGTATCTGAAAAACATTTAGGTATTCCACAAAATAGTAGAGATGCTTTTGAGGTACTTAATGCAAACAAAATGTTAGATGATGAATTAACTAAAAAGATGAAATCAATGGTGGGATTTAGAAACATAGCTGTACATGATTATAAAGCTGTGAGCATGAAAATTGTTCAAGCTATAATAGAAAATCATTTAGAAGACTTTAAAGAATATGTTTATTATATAAATAAATTAATATAGGTAAAGTAATGTTTAAAAGCGAAGAGTAAAAATCCAGAGAATTGAATTGCCAACTGTCAAGGAGATAGGGCAAATAATAACTCTGGATTTTTTATTTTAAGTATATTTCAAAATTATATAAATTTATTTAGTTTCTTTTTTATTTAAATAATTCAATGCAACTCCAACGCCAAGTATTATCCAGAATATAGGTGCTACACTGACTACTGAATCATTAAACATTCCTGCAAAAAGGTATCCTACAATTCCAAGGCAAGTTACTCCACCTAGTATTTGAGATTCACTGTATTCTTTCTTTAATGCATATAATTTAATACTATCTACAACATAGATTATCATTATACCTAAGAATGCAATTAAAGCTATTAAACCGTTGTTTATTGCAATTTGTAAATATAAATTATGTGGCTTATCTACAATCATGTTAGGAGTATTATAAGCGTAGTATTTGCCCATTAAATCATTTTGTGGGAATACATAAGCAAATGTATCTGGTCCAGTACCTAATAATAAAGTTTCTTTAACTAAAGGAATTGATCTTGACCAGATATATCCTCTTGCAGAACCTAATTTTTCTTTTCCTTTAAATCCAAAAGTATCAGGATATTCCACATCTATAAATCTCATTCCGTTTGAATCTCTTAAATGAATGCTGTTATCTTCTTTTAATTTAAACATAAATGTTGGATTATCATTAACTTGTAACATGAATAAATCTGCTTTACTAGAAGATTTACTTGATTTACCAAATCTAAATGAAATATTACTAAAGTTTTCATTAGCAGTTTTATAAACTCCATCTACAATATCAAATTGAATAGATTCATTACTAGAATTTCTAAATATATAATTTTCACCTTCATAAGATATCTTTAAAACATCATTTGGAACAGTTATTTCTATATTTTTATCAACATGCTTGATATCACTTATAGGGGTATTTGCTCTATAATCTACATTATTTGTGTTATCAAATACACTGAATATGTCAGAAACTAAAGAAGGAACTCTTTCAAAAAGTTGACCTTTAGTAGCAACGTTACCGCCAACAGCTAAAACAGCAATGCAAGCTAAAGTTATTACAAGAGGTTTCCAGCTTTTAAATATTACTCTTCCAAAGATTGTAAGTCCAAAAATTATAGCGACAAATAAACCAATTATACCAGCACGAGATGTACTACCAAATAATAACCATACAGAAAGTAATGAGAATACTCCTAAGACAATCTTATTAATTACTTTCTTTTCAAATATAGTTAAAGAAAATAATATTGGTAATACAAGGCCTATAAAGCTACCAACATAATTGTAATGATAAAAAGTACCATAAAGTTTTCCTTTTTCATATAGTAAGCCTAAGCCTTTTTCACCAATGTTGTATTCACTAGGAACAACTAATGCAATACCTAATTTACTATTAATTAAATCATTACCTATGTATTGAAAAATCCCTAAAAATGAATTAATTAAAACTACAATTAATATAGGTATTACCATGTACTTATAACAATGTGTACTCTTAAATGCATAAATGGAATAAACAAAAATAATCATGTAACATGCAATAGTAATAAATCCTTCAGCTCTATCATAAAATCCAAAGAAAGAAACTTGTTTATACGATGAAAACATCGCTGAAATGAAAGTAGAAATTAAAAACACACCAGTACAAATTAAAATTGCAGTAGTAGTTTTATCTCTTTTTTCAAATAATTTTTTAAATAAACACAAAGCAAATATAAAAAGTATTACAGAAAAAATAGCTAACCAAAGAGCCTTATTTTGTGAAAAGAAATCGGCTTGATTTTCAACTGCATATAAATTTATACCGGCATCATCAAGTTTAACCATCTTTAATCTCACAATAAGAGGTATTATAGTTAATATAAATGTAATAGGTAAGAAAAATCCAATGGACTTTTTCTTTAAATTGTCTTCAATTCTTTCAAGAAGATACATATTTAACACTCCTAAAATATTATTTTTATTTATTATAATTTATATTTTATTATTGTTCTTTTCTGTATTTTTAATTAATATATTTTCATTATTTTTAAAGCCTTTAAATGCTGTTTTTAATAATATTATTATATCTATAAGCATGTCCCAGTTCTCTATATAGTATATATCGTACTCTATTCTTTTTTTTATTGATGTATCTCCTCTATATCCATTTATTTGAGCTAGTCCAGTTATACCAGGTTTAATTTGATGTTTTACCATGTAAAGTGGGATTTCATTTTTAAATTCATTAACAAAATGGGGGATTTCAGGTCTAGGACCTACTAAACTCATATCTCCTTTTAATACATTAAAAAATTGAGGAAGTTCATCAATTGAAAATTTACGTATAAAAGCTCCAAATATGGTTTTTCTAGCATCATTATTAGTACTCCAACCACTTTGTTCTTCATAATTCACTTTCATAGATCTAAACTTGTACATTGTAAATATATTTTTATTTAAACCTACACGAGATTGCTTAAATATAATAGGACCTTTAGATGTACATTTTATTATTAATGCAGTAACTATCATTAAAGGACTTGTTAATATAATTAAAATAAGAGAAAAAAGTATGTCCATAAATCTTTTCAAAAAGGCGTTTCCAATATTATCTAGGGGAATTCTTCTAAGATTTATAAGAGGGATACTACCTATTTGATCTATATATGGTTTACTAGGGATATATTTATAACAAAACGGTATAATTGAAATTTTTGTACCACTTTTTTCACAAGCAGAAACTATTTGTTCTAAATATTTTAAGTCTTCAATATTAAGAGCACAAATAACTTCATCTACATTATATTTATTTAAAACTTCAAAAAAATCATTAAAGTTTCCTAGCTTTGTTCCTTCAAAATTAGAGGAGTTAGCTACATAGCCAGCATAATTATAACCAAAACTTTTATTATTTTTAATTACCTTTAAATATTCCTTAGCAATTTCACCAGCGCCAATGATTATTACATGTTTTAGATTCATTCCGTTAGAACGCATTTTAGATAAAGTTTTTCTTAAAATAAATCTTTTAGATGTTATTAAAAATATATTGATAAAATAAAAAATAAAAATAACCAATCTAGAAATATCAACTAATCTAAAAATATACAAAAGTGATAACGATATAGCTGTTAAGACAGTATTTGCTTTAATTATTTGAAAAAATTCCTTTTTAAAGCCTGTTGCTCTAAATGAATGATATAAATTTAAGAAGTTATATATAATTAAATTTACTGGAACAATAAGAAGTGTAAATTGTATATATATAGATAGTTTTATGTAATTAGTATTTGGTGAGAATATATAAAAACGTATAAAATATGCAAATATCATAGATAGAAATAAAATTAATATGTCTGAAATTATATTTATCTTATTAAATAAATTTTGATTTTCTTTTATCATCAATATCTTCCTTTACTCAATAGTAGTTATAAATTCGTAATTCTCCCAATGTACTAATATTAAAAAAATTATAATCTTTTAAAAGTATTATTTTATTAAAAAACGACAAAGAGAGAATTTATAATACATTATTTTACAAAATTTTATTTTGTAATATGAAAATATAATAACATTATATATACAAAGATGCAATGTAGATAAAACCTAGTGAAGGGAAGAAATAACAATCGTAAATAATTGTAAAATAATTTTGTTTTTCTTTTTATTTATGTTAAAATAAAGAGAAAAATGTCTAAAATACAAGAAAAAAGAGGAACAATCATGAAGGGAATAGTATTAGCAGGTGGAAGTGGTACAAGATTATATCCATTAACAATGGTAACATCAAAGCAACTTTTACCTATATATGATAAACCTATGATTTACTACCCATTATCCACTTTAATGTTAGCCGGAATTAAAGAAATATTAATAATTTCAACTCCTAAAGATTTACCTAATTTTGAAAGATTATTAGGTAATGGATCAAGATATGGAATAACTTTATCCTATAAAGTTCAAGAAACTCCTAATGGATTGGCGCAAGCATTTATAATAGGAGAAGAATTTATAGGAGATGATAGTTGTGCAATGATACTTGGAGATAATATATTTCATGGAAATGGATTAACATATCATTTAAGAAAGGCAGTTGAAAACAAGGAAGGTGCAACAGTGTTTGGATATTATGTAGATCATCCAGAACGTTTTGGTGTAGTAGAATTTGATGAAAATGGAAAAGTTATATCATTGGAAGAAAAACCAGAAGTACCTACATCTAATTATGTAGTTACAGGTCTTTATTTTTATGATAATAATGTTTGTAAATATGCTAAAAATTTAAAACCATCACTTCGTGGAGAATTAGAAATTACAGATTTAAACAAGAAATATCTTGAAAATGGAAATCTTGATGTAATAACTTTAGGAAGAGGATATGGTTGGCTTGATGCAGGTACAATTGATAGCTTCACAGAAGCAACTGAATATGTAAAAGTGATTGAAAATAGGCAAGGTCTTAAAATTGCTTGTTTGGAAGAAATTTCATATAAGAATGGTTGGATAGATAAAGAAACTTTACTTAAAAGTGCAAAGCAATATGGAAAAAGTCCATATGGAGAACATCTAAAAAATGTAGCAGAAGGAAAAATTATATATTAATTGACAATGAGCAATGGACAATTGACAATGAAGGATAAAACTACTATGTAGTTTATTTAATTATATATATTGCATTAAATTTGTTTTCACAAATTCATATGCTAATTAGAATTGTTAATTTAATAAGTGTCAAGACTCATAATATCTGAGATTTAGGAGGATGTTATGAAGGAAAATATAATAGTTGATAAATCCTTTAGTTTTGCATTAAAAATAATAGAAATTTATAGATATTTAGTTAATAATAAAAAAGAATTTGTATTATCAAAGCAATTACTTCGTTCAGGAACAAGTATAGGTGCCAATGTAAAAGAATCTATAAATGCAATTAGTAAGGCAGATTTTAGAAATAAAATGAGTATTGCATTGAAAGAAGCAGATGAAACAGAATATTGGTTAGAACTTATGTTATTAAGTGATATATTATGTAAAAATGAAATGAAATCTTTGTTACAAGATTGTAAAGAAATATGTAGAATATTAAA
Source organism: Clostridium sp. ZBS15 (assembly GCF_023845705.1). Classification (NCBI taxonomy): domain Bacteria; kingdom Bacillati; phylum Bacillota; class Clostridia; order Eubacteriales; family Clostridiaceae; genus Clostridium; species Clostridium sp. ZBS15. Next base: position 31,557 of record NZ_JAMQHY010000003.1, on the reverse strand, counting down.
TAGTATAGTTAGAAACAGTAGTAATTAACGATGGACAATGGGTAAATAATTGACAATTGACAGGAGACAATTGACAATTGAGGATGAAAAGCCTGCGGCTTTTCTTAAAAAATATATTTTCAGAAATTCCGTTAGAAATTTCATCTCAAATTGTCAATAGTCAATCGTGCATTGTCAATTGTAAAGAGGGGTGTTTTAAAATAATGAATTTAATTAAAACTAAATTAGAAGGTGTTTATATAGTAGAACCAAAGGTTTTTGGAGATGAAAGAGGTTGGTTTATGGAAACTTACTCAAAAATTAAAACTCCAGAAATAGCTTGTGATTTTATACAAGATAATCACTCGTATTCTAAAGAAAAGGGAATTCTTAGAGGAATTCATTTTCAAAATGGTGAGTATGCACAAGCAAAACTAGTAAGATGTGTTAGGGGAGCTGTTTTAGATGTAGCTGTGGACCTACGAAAAAATTCACTTACATATAAACAATGGATAGCTGTAGAACTTTCAGCAGAAAATAAAAAGCAGTTATTTATACCGAGGGGATTTGGTCATGGATTTGTAACTTTAACAAATGATGTTGAATTTGTATATAAAACTGATAATTACTATAACTATGAAAGTGACAGAAGTATTAGGTTTAATGATCCAGAAATAGGAGTTGAATGGGGAATAGAAAATCCTATTCTTTCAGAAAAAGATAAAAAAGCACCACTTTTACAAGAAATCGATTGTAGTTTTTAAGTAATGTACAATTGATGTGGGACAATGGACAATGCATAAATAATTGATAATTAAAAGGGGACAATTGACAATTAAGGATGAAAAGCCTACGGCTTTTCTAAAAAATATATATGTTAAGAAATTCTGTTAGGAATTTCAACCGAAATTGTCCATTGTCAATCGTCCATTGAAAGAAGGAGTGTATCGAATGAGAATAGTAGTAACTGGTGGTGCAGGATTTATTGGTGGAAATTTTGTTCATTATATGCTTAATAAATATAAAAATTATACAATAATTTGCGTAGATGCTTTAACTTATGCGGGAAATATTAAAACTTTAGAATGTATTAAAAACAATCCTAATTTTAATTTTTACAAAATAGATATATCTGATAGGAAAACAGTATATGATATGTTTGAAAAAGAAAAACCAGATATAATAGTAAATTTTGCAGCAGAAAGTCATGTTGATCGATCAATAGAAGATCCAGAAATATTTTTAAAAACAAATATTATGGGAACAGCAGTTTTAATGGATGCATGTGTAAAATATGGGGTAAAAAGATATCATCAAATATCAACAGATGAAGTATATGGAGATTTACCACTTGATAGACCAGATTTATTTTTTACAGAAAAAACTCCAATAAACACATCAAGTCCTTATTCTTCAAGTAAAGCATCGGCAGATCTGTTAGTAGGTGCCTATAATAGAACCTATGGATTACCAACTACAATTTCAAGGTGTTCAAATAACTATGGTCCATATCATTTTCCGGAAAAGTTAATTCCATTAATGATTGCAAATGCTTTAAATAATAAAGAACTACCTATATATGGAACAGGAGAGAATGTTAGAGATTGGTTATATGTAGAAGACCACTGTAGTGCCATTGATTTAATAATTCATAAGGGAATAGTTGGAGAAATTTATAATGTAGGTGGTCATAATGAAAGAAGTAATTTAGAAGTAGTTAAAACAATTATTCATGAATTGGGGAAGTCAGAAAATTTAATAAAATTTGTAGATGATAGAAAAGGTCATGACATGAGATATGCAATAGATTCTACAAAGATTCATAAGGAATTGGGTTGGATTCCGACTATAAGTTTTGATAAAGGAATTAAAAAAACTATAAAATGGTATATAAATAATAGATCTTGGTGGGAGAATATAATTAGTGGTGAATATACAAACTATTATGAGAAGATGTACACAAATAGATAAAGCAGCTATGCTGAAATTAAGAACTTCTCACAAATAGATAAAGCAGCTATGCTGCAATCAAGAACTTCTCACAAATAGATAAAGCAGCTATGCTGCAATCAAGAACTTCTCACAAATAGATAAAGTGCAAAGCACAACTAAGAACAAATAAGGAGAATTGACAATTGACAATTGACAGTTGACGATGAAGGTTGAAAAGCTTACAGCTTTTATTTAATTATATTTATTGCATATAACTTTCTTTTAAGAAAGTTAAGCCGCTAAGATAATATATAATTTAGAAATTCAGAAGGAATTTTATACTTTAATTGTCAATTGTTCATTGTCCATTGTCCATTGAAAACATGGTTAAAGAAGACAATTGTAATTTAAACAAAATCAATATTAATGATACTTTACCATTAGTAAGTATATTATTAGCAGTTTATAAACCTAATAAAAAATGGTTTATAGAACAATTAATATCATTAAACAATCAGAGTTATAAAAAGTTAGAATTAATAATTTATGATGATTGCCCAGAATTTCCTGTGGACAAAGAATTATTTAAAAAATATATCACAAACTTTTCTTACATGCTAGTAAGAAGTAATGAAAATAAAGGCTCAAATAAGGCTTTTGAATATCTTACTCAATTAGGAAAAGGAAAATTTTTTGCTTATTGTGATCAAGATGATATTTGGGAAGAAAATAAGATAGAAATTTTGGTTGATTTAATTTTAAGTGATAAATGTGTTTTGGCCTATAGTGATATGAGGGTTATAAATAGTGAGGGAATGATTTTATTCGATACATTAATAGAAGCTAAGCCAAGATTGAAATATGTTAATGGCGAAAATTTGTTATCACAACTTTTCTTTAAAAATTGTATTTCAGGATGTTCTATGATTATTGATTCTAAAATTGCGAAGAAAGCTATTCCTTTTTCAACTTATATGATACATGATCATTGGTTAAGTGTTATAGCAAGTTATTATGGAGGTATATCTTTTACCAAGAAGACTTTAGTTAAGTATAGAATTCATGATAACAATCAAACTAGAAGTTTAAGCGGAATTAAAAATAAAGAAGATTATTATAATTTAAGAGTAAGAACATTAGAGTATAGATTAAATGAATTAAAGAAATGTATTAACGTGCAAAGTATAGATTTAAAAGATATTGAAGACTTATGTTATAGCAGAATTAATAAAAATATCTTTAAAATAATTAAGAATAGAAATCTTTGTAAAAAAGAGGCTTATTTTGAAGTTGTAATAAAGTATATGCCAAATTGGTTATTTGAAAGAATACTTAATAAATTAAAGTACTAATTTAGGAAGGTTGATTAAAATATGATTCTTGTTACAGGCGTTAATGGACAATTAGGCTATGACGTTATAAAAGAATTGAAGAATAGAAATATTAATTATATTGGAACAACAAAAGAAGAATTAGATATAACAAATTATTTTGAAGTAAATAAATATATAAAAAAAATAAATCCACAATGCGTTATACATTGTGCTGCATATACAGCTGTGGATAAAGCAGAGGATGAAAAAGAAAATTGTTTTAATATAAATGTATATGGAACAGAGAATATATCAAAAGCATGTGGAAAAGTAGATGCCAAAATGATTTATATATCAAGTGACTATATTTTTGATGGAAGTGGAGAAAAACCACATGAAATAGATGAATGTACTAAGCCATTATCTATTTATGGAAAATCAAAATATCAAGGTGAACTAAAGGTTAAAAAATATCTAAAAAAATATTTTATAGTTAGAACTTCATGGGTATTTGGAAATAACGGAAATAATTTTGTTAAAACAATGATTAAATTAGGTAAAGAAAGAGATAGTTTAAATGTAGTATATGATCAAATTGGAAGTCCAACGTATACATGTGATTTAGCTGTTCTTTTATGTGATATGGCTGTAAGTGAAAAGTATGGAATATATCATGCTACAAATGAAGGGTTTTGCTCTTGGGCAGAATTTGCACAGGAAATCATGAGATTAGCAAGTTTAAATTGCCAGATAGATTATATATCTACAGATGAGTATAAGACAAAGGCTATAAGACCTTTAAATTCTAAATTAAGTAAGAAAAGTCTTTTAGATAATGGGTTTAATGAGTTACCTAATTGGAAAAGTGGGGTGAAGAGATATATAGATAAATATTTCTAAAGTATTAAAAACGACAATAAGTTTTAAATTAAGAAATGAGTGATAATATGATTACACAAATACAGACATTTAAGAACTATAAAGATTTATTATGGGAATTTGTGAAAAAAGACATTAAATTAAAGTATAGAAATTCTGTATTAGGAATAATATGGAGTATGCTTAATCCATTATTAATAATGGTAGTATTAACATTTATATTTTCTAATTTATTTAAAAATAAAATTTCCAACTTTCCTGTATATTGTTTATCTGGAAGACTTATATACGATTTTTTTTCACAATCAACAAATCAATCAATGAATAGTATTACAGGAAAAAGTTCTCTTATAAAAAAAATATATGTTCCTAAATATCTATATCCATTATCAAGAGTAATTTCTTCATTTATAATATTTTTAATTTCGTTAATTCCATTATTAATAATAATGGTAGTGATGAAAGTACAGTTCACAAAGATGACATTATTAGTATTTTATCCACTAGGTTGTTTATTCTTTGTTTCTTTAGGAATTGGATTAGTATTAGCAACAATTAATGTATTTTTTAGAGATATGCAACATCTATATTCTGTAGTTTTGTTAATAATAATGTATGGATCAGCAATATTCTATTCAGTTGATATTATAAATGGTGAATATGTATCTATATTAAATTTAAATCCTATATTCCCTATAATACAAGTGTTTAGAGATTGTATATTATATGGGAGAGTAACAACAACTGAAGTGTGGATTTTATCTGCTGTATATGGGATATTAGCCACAATAGTTGGCTTAATTGTATTTTATAAAAAACAAGATAAATTTATATTACATATATAGGAGGAAAAAATGAAAAATACAGCAATTAAACTTGAAAATGTAAGTATGAATTTTAAAAAATCTACTCAAAAAATAACTTCTTTGAAGGAATATATTATTAAAAAAATAAAGAATGAAGTTAAATATGAAGAATTTATTGCCCTTAAAAATATAAATTTAAATATTGAAAAGGCAGAGGTAGTTGGCTTTGTAGGTCTTAATGGTGCAGGTAAAAGCACTTTACTTAAAATTGTATCAAGAGTTCAAAAACCTACAACTGGAAATGTAGAAATTAATGGTAGGGTATCACCATTATTAGAACTAGGTGCAGGATTTGACTACGATTTAACAGGGAAAGAAAATATATATTTAAATGGATTAATTTTAGGATATGATAAAAAGTTTATAAATGATAAAATAAATGAAATTATAGATTTTGCAGAATTAAGAGACTTTATTGACATGCCTATTAAAAACTATTCATCAGGGATGAAGGCTAGGTTAGGTTTTTCAATAGCTACTGCTAGTATACCTGAAATATTAATAGTAGATGAAGTATTATCAGTTGGAGATGGACGATTTAGAAAAAAAAGTGAAGAAAGAATGTTAGAGTTAATTAAATCAAATGCAACAGTTTTATTTGTGTCACATTCTCTTTCTCAAATTAGAAGATTATGCACTAAAGTAGTTTGGCTTGAAAAAGGTGAAGTGAAAATGGTAGGAAACACTAAAGAGGTTTGTGATAAATATGAACAATATTTATAGTATATGGGAGAAAATCAATGGATTACAGAAAAGAAATAAATAATCTAAAGGAAGAGGTAAAAAATTCAAATGTAGTGTCTTTTGATATCTTTGATACATTACTATTAAGAAATGTTATTAATCCAACAGATATATTTAAAATAATAGAAATAGAGTATTTTAATAAGTTCGGTGAAAAAATAGAATTTTATATTGAAAGGATAGAGGCAGAAAAAAATGCTCGAAAAAGCAGTAAATGCGAAGATATAAAGCTTGATGAAATATATAACGTATTGGGAAAAAAAATAGGTGAAGATTGTGCAAAAAAACTAAAAATAATAGAGATTGAGATAGAAGAGAAATTTATAATTGCAAATAGATATATTAAAGAGGTATATGATTATGCAAAAGATAACTGTAAAAAAATAATAATTATTAGTGATATGTATTTATCTAAGGAAATAGTAAAAAATTTATTGAAATTAAATAATTATGTTGGATATGATGAATTATATGTTTCATGTGAAATTAATAAAACTAAAGCTAGTGGAAGTATTTATTCATATATTAGATTAGAAATGGATATAGAAGAATCGCAAAGATGGATTCATATTGGGGATAATTATATTTCAGATGTAGTAAATGCAAATAAAAATGGTTTAGTAGGACTTTATTATGAAAGGCTACAAGATAGAGAAGAAGTAAGAAAAATAAACAATTTATCAGATTCTATAATTAATGCAGTTCAAATAAATAGTAAATATTCTTTAGAACATAGTGATTACTGGAAAGAATTTGGAATAATGAGAGTTGCTCCTATTTATATAGGATTAATGCATAACTTAATGAAGTGGTTAAAAAATAAGAATAATATTTATTTTTTAGCAAGAGATGGATATATGCCATATAAACTTTATAAAATATTGCAAAAATATTATGATTATTTACCGTCAGCCAAATATATATATGCTTCAAGAAGAGCATATATATATCCTACTTTAATAAATAACAAAGAAAAAGCTATAGATTTTTTAACAATATATAATGACGGATTTGAACAAAAATTAACTATAAAAGAAATATTAAATAATTTGGAGTTAGATTCCAAAAAATATATTAGCATTTTCAATAAATATGATTTTACTAATTTAGAAGAAGTTATAACTGAAAAAAATATAAATAAAGTAAGAAATATACTTTTAGAAATATGGAATGATATAAATAAAAAACTATTATATGAAAAACAGGTTTTGAATAAATATTTTATTCAAGAAGGTATTATGAATTTTGATAGTATAAATATATTTGATATAGGATGGGCTGGATCTACCCATAAGGCTATGTTACATCTAATTAATAAAGATATAGAAGGATATTATTTTGGTACTACTGAGGTTATAGATTATAAAATTAAAGATAAAACATTTGGATATGCATTCAATAATGGAAAACCAATAAAAGAAAGAGATTTTATTATGAGCAATGTAATGATGTATGAATTTATATTTACTGCACCTGAAGGTTCATTGAAAAACTTTAGATATACTAATGAAAAAATATATCCTCAATTAAAAAATACTCAAGATGATTTTGGATGTAAGTGTATTGAAACTTTTCAAGATGAGGCAAGTAAAATATTTGAACGTACATTAAAGTACAAGGAATATATAGACGAGCCATCAATAGAATTTGTTTTATCAGCCATGAAAGAATTAGTAAATAAAAAGATGGTTAAGGATTTAAAAGAGTTTTGTGAAATAGATAATATAGTAAGTATAGGAGAATCAAAAGATTCTAAAAACTATGTTAGTAAAGTTAATTATAAAGATTACTTAAATAATAGAATTTATTATAAACAAAAATCTTTTAAAAATTTATGGAAACAAGCAATACTTATAGAAGATATTCAAGGAAGATTTTTTAATGATATAGAATTTGATAAATTATATGGAATAAAAAATTATAGTTATAACATTATTAAAATAAATAGAGCAATGACTTTATTACATAAAGCAATAAGAAATCCTAAAAAAGCTATTAAAAAATCAATTTGTATTGCAAAAAGAATTATTAACTAAAGAATTAATATTTAAATAAAAAATAATGGGGGATTTTAAAATGAATAAGTATAAATTAATAGCTATGATACCTGCAAGAATGGGTTCAAAGAGAATACTAAAAAAAAATATACGATATTTATTCGATAAGCCACTAATACAATATCCAATTGATTTAGCTTTAGAAAGCAATGCATTTGAAAGTGTATGGGTTAATACTGAAAGTGAAAAATTGGGGGAATTTTCTAAAAGTATGGGGGCTAACTTTCATAAACGTCCTGAAGAATTATCGACTGATGAAGCTACAAATAGAGATTTTGTATATGAATTTTTAAAAAATCATAATTGTGATTATGTAGTAATGATAAATCCCACATCACCACTTTTAAGAAAAGAAACAATGGATAATTTTGTGAAATTCTTAAATAATAATGATTTTGATACTATTTTATCTGTTATTTCTATTAAAGCAGAATCTTTTTATAAAGGAAATCCTGTTAATTTTACTGTAAAGGAAAAAATTAATTCTCAATTACTAGAACCTATTGAAGAAGTAATGTGGGCTATGACTGCATGGAAAAGAGAATGTTTTATTCAAATGCAGGAAAATGGAGTTAATCCTGTATTTGGTGGTAAAATAGGAAGATTTGTTATTCCAAAAGATGAATCAGCAGATTTAGATACGGAAGAAGACTGGAATATAGCTGAAGGTGCTATTATGGCAAGAAATGCACGAAAAGATAATATTAAAAAATATTTAGAAATTTAATATCTTATTATTTATAAAAAGGAGTTAATATATGAATATTGAAGATTTAAAGAAGAAAGTAGGTGACAAAAATATTAAAGTTGTTAGCTTTGATATTTTTGACACATTACTTTTAAGACCTTGTATAGAGCCTGTAGATATGTTTAGATTGGTAGCAAAAAGATGTAATTTACCAGTTGAATTTGTCACAGTAAGAAGAAAAGCTGAACAAATAGCGAGAAGTAAAAAACCTTATTATAATGATGATATTACATTTGATGATATTTATGATGAATTTATAAATTCTTTAGGATATTCAAAAGATGAAGCTGATAAAATAAAACAGACAGAATTAGATGTAGAGTTAGATTATTTAACACCAAGACATTCTCTTCAAGAGGTATTTAATGAAGCTATAAAAAATGATAAAAATGTTATAATTTGTTCAGATATGTATCATTCAGAAGAATTTTTAACTAAAGTTTTAAATAAAAATAATTACCATGGTTTTAGTAAAATGTATGTTTCTTCTGAATATAAGCTTTCAAAGGGAAGTAAAAGATTGTTTAAACAGATCGTATATGATTTTGAAAATAAAGGGGTTAAGGCTAAAGAAATATTGCATATAGGTGATAATTATAGAGCTGATATAGAGAATTCTAGAGCAGAAGGAATGCAGTCAGAATATGTAGAATCTGTAAAAAACAAATTTAAACGTATAAAATTTCTTTCTACTTTACATGGCTACATGACGCTTACAAATAATTTGAATTCTGATAATACATTTTTAATTGCTTATGCGGCTAATATAATTTTTGATGACCCATATAGGAAATTTGATAATAATACACGATTTAATGGGGAATTAAATACCCTTGCCAATGTATTGCTAGCACCTCTAGTTTTTACTTTTGTAAAATGGATGTTAGAAGATTGTATAGAAAGAGATATAGACAAGCTTTGTTTAATTTATCGTGATGGATATTTACCAGAACAAATAATTAATATATTAAAACCATATTATGATAAGGTTCCAGAATTAACAAGATTAAGATTATCAAGAAGGGCATTGCGTTGTTTTGAAGTTAAAAAGAAACATGGATTTATATTTGATGCATTACATAATCCTGTTAATCCTGACATGAAAATAAGTGAATATTTGAGTTTAAGAGCATTTTTAACAGAAGAATCACAACAAAGGGAGATACTAGATAAAATTCAATGCATAGGGTATGGTAGCTTGGATGATGCTGTTGGGCCTTTTGAAAAACAGATTGAATTAGCTAAAACCATTGAACCATATTTTATTTATAATTCACATATGGCAGCTGATATTGTTGAACAATATTGTAAAGATGAAACAGGTTCATTTGATTCTTTAGCAATATTTGATATTGGCTATAGTGGAAGAATACATAGATTATTAAAAGATACTTTTGAAATAGAAAATATTTGTTATCATATATTTGGTTATGATTATCTTAAAAATCAATGCATAGATGTTAAATCATTTCAATATGTAAGTTCTTCATTTACTAATAAATCTATGATTATACATAATGCATTTCTTGAAGATGTTATTAGCGAACAAGCACCATCAGTATCAAGGATAGTTAAAAATAATGGGAGAATTGATTTTATATATGATGATAATTTTTCTGTAAATAATAATATGATTGAGTTACAAGAATACATTTTAGAATTCTGTAAACTCTTTTCAGAAAAATTTTCTAAGGATTTAACTACTATGAGTTTTGAAGGGTTTGATTTTTATGAAGTGTATAAACAATTACTTAATAATCCACATATAAAAGATGCAAAAATGTTTTGTAATTTTGAATTTCAAGATAATTGGATAACTGGAAATGAAATTTCTTATTATCAAAGTTGGTATAATAGGAAGTTAAACAATAACAGAAATGGTAATATAATTAATGGTGATTTTAAAGATAATAAAATAAAAACTAAAGTTAAACATATACTAAAAACTTTTCATTTATTTGAACCAACTAAAAAGATATATTTAAAAATAAAAAAGATAAAACTTAAAAAAAATGAAACAAATAAAAGAATTTTAAAAATGAATCAAGATATGATTAATTCAATAAATGAAATTTCTTTACGTGAAAAAGATTCAAATGATAAAGATAATGTAATTATCTTAGGGCATATGGCTTCTTTTGATAAGGGAACTTGTAAATATTTAAAAAAAATAGCTACTAAATTACAAAATAATAAATTTATTTTATTATCAGAAACCCCTAATATGAAAATTGATAGGATAAATGAATTATTAGAAATGCCTATATTCGTTGTTTCAAGAGTTGCTTTTTCAAATGGATTTGATAAAGATCTTGAAGTACCTATTTCTTCACACGTTAAAAGTACTCTTGATAATAATAAATATTTAGTAGAAATATCTTCGCATTTAAAAAAACAATTTAAATATATGACTAAAACTTATGCAGACAATTTAGTTGTGTATTTTTATGATTATTGTTCTACTGCACTAGATCAATTTACTCCTCAAGAAGTAATAATTTGGAATCAATTTTCTGCAATGCATGAAGTTATGGCTAATATTTGTCGTGAAAGAAAAATACAAACTGTATTTATGGAATTTGGTGTTTTACCTGGAACATTTTCAATTGATACTAATGGTCAAATGGGTGAAAGTTTAATATCAATAGAATATAATGATTTCTTAAATAAACCTGTTTCTGAAGAAGAAATATTTAATGCTAAAAATATTATAAAATTTATAAAAGAATCAAAATTAAATAGAAATATTCAGCCAGTTAATAATCAAATAAATGAAATAAAAGATAAATTGCAATCTAGTCGACCAACAATTTTATTGTTTGGTCAAAGTGATTATGAATCTGGACTTTGTCCATATACTCAACACACAAAAGAATTTCATTCACCTATAGCAACAAGTAGTGATGATTCTATGAGAATAATAGCAAAATTAGCAGAAAAAAATAATTATAATATAATTTATAAACCACATCCTGCAATGAGGTATTTAAATTTAAAATCAGATGTTCCATCAAATGTTATAGTTGTAGATGATGTTAATATACATGATTTAATAGATTTAGCTAATGTAGTAGTTACAGTTTTATCACAAAGTTCATATGAAACATTGATTAGAGGTGTACCTGTTGTAATGTTAGGATATAACCAACTTCGTGGAAAAGGTTGTACATATGAAGCATTTGATTATAAGGAGATTGAGAGTGTATTAAAGAATGCTGTTGAAAATGGATTTACAGAAAAACAAAAAATCGCATTTAATAAGCATATAGCACAATTATTAAAATATTATTTATTCGATGATACGATAAAAAGAGATGTTAAGTTTGGACAACCTATTGAAAATTTTGCTGAATGTTTAAAGCGTTATATAAGATAATAGAAGTATAGTTTATATGCTTATTACTAAAGATAAGAAAGGTGATTAATATGGGAAAAGTTAATCTGTTAGATTGTACTCTTCGTGATGGAGGATATGTTAATGAGTGGAATTTTGAACATAGCATAACAGTATGTATGTTCAATAGGTTGGTTGATACAAATGTGGAAATGATAGAAGTGGGTTTATTAGATGATAGAGAAGAATTTAATATTAATAGAACTATTCAACCAACTACGAAGTGTTATGATGAAATTTTTAAGTATTGTAATAAGAAAAATTCATTAGTTTTTGCTATGATAGATTATGGAACTTGTAAAATTGAAAATATTGCAGAGTGTAATGAGACTTTTTTAGATGGTATAAGAGTTATATTCAAAAAAACAAATGCTAAAAAAGCTATTGAATTTGGAAAACAACTAATAGAAAAGGGATATAAAGTTTGTTTTCAATTAGTGTCTATAACATCTTATGAGGACAGAGATATCTTAGATTTTGTTGATGAAGTAAATAAAATAGATACTTTTTGTGTTTCTATAGTTGATACCTATGGGTTATTACATAATGATGATTTATTACATTATTATCAATTATTAGATTACAATTTAAAACAAAGTATTATATTGGGTTATCATGCACATAATAATTTTCAATTAGCTTATTCAAATTGTATCGATGTAATAAAAAACAATACTTCTAGAGAAATTGTAATTGATGGAACCGTATATGGTATGGGAAAAAGTGCAGGTAATGCGCCATTAGAATTATTAGCTATGTTTTTAAATAAAACATGTAAAAAGAATTATGATATTAATCAAATACTTGAAATAATTGATACTAATATATTAAAAATATATAATAAAAAATATTGGGGTTATAATTTGCTCTATTATTTATCTGCATCTAATGATTGTCATCCTAATTATGTAAATTATTTATTAAGTAAAAAAACTTTATCAGTTAAATCAATAAATGATGTACTTAAAAATATACCTGGTAAAAATAAATTAGATTATGAAAATAAAATAATTAAAGACTTATATGAAGAATACCAAAAGAATATTGGTTGTAAAGAAACGGATCTTAGCAATTTATTTGATAATATAAAAGATAGAAATATACTTGTTTTGGGTCCAGGAAAATCTATGATTGAAAATGAAACTGATATTAAAAATTATATAAAAGAAAATAATCCTATTATTTTTTCAGTGAATTTTATACCTGAAAAAATAAAATTTAATTACTTATTTATCAGTAATTCTAAAAGATATAATATTATGTTTAATAATTATGATATATTGAATAATACAGCTAAAGTTATTGCTACCTCAAATATAACAAGTATAAGTAAGCCTTTTGATTACATATTAAATTATGAAAAACTTTTAGATAATGAGGAAATCATATGTGATAATTCATTGATAATGTTATTAAATGCTTTTGTATTATTAAATATTAGTTCTGTGACATTAGCAGGTCTTGATGGATTTTCACCTGTTGGTATTAGTAGCTATTACAATGAATATTTAGAATTGTCTACTGATTATGATAGATTAGAAGTAATAAATATAAAAATTAAAGAAAGGTTATTGGAGATGAGAGAAAAAATAGATATATCATTTTTGACTCAATCTTTATATAATAATTAATTATGAAAAAATATAATTGTGTGATTTTTGATTTAGATGGTACACTAATGGATACATCCATTGGTGTACTTAAAAGTGTAAAATATACAATAAATAAAATGAAATTTGAAAAATTATCTGAAGAAGAATTAAGATTATTCATAGGACCACCTATCCAAAATTCATTTAAAGATAAATACACTTTAGATGATAACAAAACAAATGAAGCGGCAGCAATGTTTAGAAATGCATATAAAGAAAAATTTTTATATCATGCCAAGATATTTTCTGGAATAATAGAATTATTATCTTATTTAAGAAGTAATAATATTTTAACAATGGTAGCAACCTATAAGAGAGAAGATTATACATTGATGTTGCTTGAATACTTTGGATTGAGTAAATATTTTGATTTTATTAAGGGATCTGATATGGATGGGAAGTTAACAAAAGCGGATATTGTTAATTTATGTATTGAAAAAAGTAATCAGGATAAAGAAAAAGCAGTTTTAGTAGGAGATACAAATCATGATTTACTTGGAGCAAAACAAGCTGGAATTGATTTTATTGCTGTAACTTATGGATTTGGATTTAAAAAAGGTGAGGAGTTTGAAGACACTGTTTATGTATGTGACTCTGTGACAGATTTACATAGGATTTTATAATAGTATTTATTGTTAATTCAACTTAAATTATTCACTGAATTAATTTTAATAGGGATATACTTGTAAACTCCTATTGAAATTAATCCGGTGTTGTTTTTTACTTCAAAAGTACATTTTTAGATATAAGTCAGTATTCTACTTTATCTAATATTTATATAAGTAGAATAGCATAAAAAACAATATTCAAGATAAATTAATATAAAGGAAGAACTAATGATGAAAATATCAATTATCTGTCCATTGTATAATGCAGAGAATTACATATATAATTTGAATAACAATATATTAACTCAGGAGTTAGATTCTGAACAAGAATTAGAAGTTTTATATGTTTTAACTAGAAGTAGAGATAAGAGTGAGGATATTTTAAAAGAATTAAATTGTAATTATTGTATAGTTGAACCTAAGGATTTTTCTCATAGCAGAACTAGAGAAATGATGGCTAGTAAATCTAGTGGTGATATAATAATTTTTATATCACAAGATATTAATATGAAAAATAAATTATGGCTTAACAATTTAATTACTCCAATAATAAACGGAGAGTGTGAAGCTAGTTTTAGCAGACAAATTTGTGAGAATAATAGTATAGAAAAGTATACTAGGGAAAAAAACTATCCTGAAGAATCTAGAGTAGTTTCTAAGAAAGATATAGGGAAATATGGATTATTAACTTTCTTTTATTCGGATGCATCATCAGCAGTAAGTACTAAAATCTATAAAGAACTCAATGCTTATGATGGAAAGAATATAATAATAAATGAAGATATGTATTTTGCACATAAGTTAATACATGCTGGATATAGAATTAAATATTGTGCAAATTCTGAGGTATATCATTCTCATATATTCACATTTAAACAACTTTATAATAGATACTTTGATACAGGGGTATTCTTTAAGGAAAATTCTTATTTAATGAAGTACAAAGGAAATGAAAGTGGATTTACATTAGCTAAATATGTTTTAAAAAGAGCTTTGGAAGACGGAAATAAAAAAGTGCTATTTAGTTTACTACCTAACTTTGGAGTAAGATATATTGCGATGAAATTAGGAAATCACCCCTGGGGTGTAAAATTTGGAAAATGTTCAAGCTGGTGACTGTCACCATAGCAGATAGGGTGTAAAAATCTTATCTGTTTTTTTATTGACCCCTGGGGTGTAAAATTTTACAGGTACAAGTTTAAAATCTAAATTTTGTTTTACTTAAAAAGTAATTCATAAGAAATACATTTTTTATAATAATAATTATATATCTGTGCAAGATAATAATGTACAAGTTAGAAAAATCATAAATTTTTCTTAATATTTTATAGGTAATATATACGTATATTACAGAATATGGTACATTAAATACGCAAATTAAAAATTAGGTTATTTTTTATCTGTATTGATATATGCAATATGTAAAGTGACATATATAAGTACCCTGTAAAAATGTAATCTAAAAATTAATAAGATATAGGGGATGAGACTTAAAATGGCAAAATTTAAAAAGAGTAGGCTTATAGCATGTGCTTTGGCATTTTCATTATTTATGTCACAAGCAACATATGTTAAAGCAGCTGAAGTAACTGACACAGCTAATTTAGGAAGTAAAGTAGTATCTGACGATATAAGGTTACAAGATGACTTTTATAGTGTAACTAATAAAGAATGGTTAAATACTGCTAAGATTGATGCTGGTGAAGTATCTAATTCAGCATTTAATGAAGCCGAAAAGGCATTAACAGAGCAAAAGAAAGAAATAATGAAAGAATTACTAGCTAATGAAAAGAACTATTCAAAAGATAGTGATGAGAAAAAAATGATTAATTTATATAAGAATGTTTTAAATAGTGAAGCAAGAAATAAACAAGGCATAGAACCTATTAAGGGAATATTAGATAAGATTAAAAACATTAAGACTTTAAATGATGTTAGAGAACTTAATAAATATGATATTGGAAATCCATTAATTAATATTGGATGTAGTGTTGATTTAAAAGATGCCACTAGATATGCAGCATATGTTGGATCAACTTCTCTTAGCTTAGGAAATTCTGATGAATATGTAAAGCCAACAGAAAATACTGCAAGAGTGAAAAGTCTTTCTGAAAATTATTATAAAAAGATCTTAACTTTAGTAGGATATACTGAAGAAGAGGCAAAAATAAAGGTTGATAATTTTTACAAATTAGAATACATGATAGCACCATCAATAATAGGAAAAGAAGAGAGCTCAAAAAATCCTAATGCAATAGATGATGAATATAATGTATATACTTTAGATAAGCTTAACGAAGTAGCTCCAAATTTAAAGATAAAAGATCTTATGAAAGATTTAAAAATAGATAAAGCTAATAAAATAATTTTAACAGAACCTAATTGGTTAAAAGCAATGAATGATATTTATACTGAAGAAAATTTACCGCTTATTAAAGATTATATAGAAATAAAAAATATAGCAGGTGCAGCAGGTTGTCTAGGTGATGATTTCCAAAAAGCAGCACAAGAATTTTCTAATGCTTACTTAGGTTCAAGTGGAGAAACTCCTAAAGATGAAGAGGCTATAAATATAGTTAATTCAGCATTAGCAATGCCATTTGGTAAGATATATGTTGAAAAATACTTTTCTAAAAAGACTAAAAATGATGTTAAAGATATGACTGATGAAATAATTAAAACTTATGAAAAGAGAATAGAAAATTTAGATTGGATGAGTGATTCAACTAAAAAGAGTGCTAAAGAAAAATTAAATAAAATAAGTGTTCAAATTGGATATCCTGAAAAATGGGAAGATTACTCTTCATTAAAAATAAGATCATATGAAGAAGGCGGTTCACTTTTTGAAAATTTAATAAATTTAGGTAAATTTGCAGAAGAAAAGCAATTAAGTATATTAAATGAACGTGTAGATAAATCACAATTTGCATGTCCACCACAAATGGTAAATGCTTTCTATAATCCAACAGCTAATTCAATCACAGTTCCAGCGGGAATTCTTCAACAACAATTTTATGATGTAAATGCTTCAAAAGAACATAACTTAGGAGCAATTGGAGCAATCATTGGTCATGAAATTAGTCATGCTTTTGATAATACTGGAGCCAAGTTTGATGGTGATGGTAACTTAAATAGCTGGTGGAGCACTGAAGATTATAAAAAGTTTGAAGAAAAAACTAATAACGTAAGAAGCTTTTATAATAATGTAAAACTTGATAATGGTAAAAGTGTAAATGGAGATCTTACAGTAGGAGAAAATATAGCTGACCTTGGAGGAATAGCTTGTGCATTAGATATATTAGATAAGATGCCAAAGGCTAATTACAAAGATTTCTTTGAAAGTAATGCTAATGTATGGCGTGAAATTAGTACAAAAGAGTATGGAGATCTTAAACTTGAAAATGATGTACATTCACCTAATAAGGTAAGATCAAATGTAGTATTATCACAATTTGATAAATTCTATGAAATATATGGAATAAAAGAAAATGATAATATGTATGTAAAACCAGAAAATAGATTAAAGATTTGGTAGGATAATATCACCCCTGGGGTGTAAAAAATGGAAAAAGGTCAAGCTGGTGACTGTCACCAGCTTGATCTTTTAAAGTTCAGTTACTTTAGTCATTTTAAAGCCTTTTTCTTCTAATATATTTACTAATCGTTTCAATATAGAATTATCATCATAGCTAAAACATGGACAGCCATTAGAATCTTCACTTAGTGTAATAAAATTATTTTCTAATGAAGGATGGAAAAATACACTACCCATATTAGAGGTATCAGCATTTTTAATTCTATCTAAACAAAGATCTTCTTTACCTTCTGCAATATAATCTAATGGAGTTGATATATATAATGAAGTGTTATTATAAGGACTTAGTTGTGGCTTTGTTAAATCTGCATTGTCAACACCATAATCATTAAATGGATAGTAAAGTATTTTAAAATATTCTTCTGCAATTTTATTTTGTTCTTGAGTTATCTCATAATGTGGTACTTCAAAAAAATTTATTGGTATATCTAAGTATGATGCTGTTTCAATAGCTTTTTCTATTTTTTCTCTAAACACAACAGGTGAAGGTTCAAACTTTCCAAATTCAAATCCAGCAGCTGATTCATGATGTCCAAACTGATGAGTATAGCCATGCAAACCAATTACAGCATTATTATTTTTCAAATAATCAAGTGTATAAACCATTTCTGCAATCTCAAAATTATTTTTAGTTAAAGGATTATTATCAATTTTAAAATTAGGATTTTTGTATCTTGGAATCCAAGCTATATGATAAGGAATATTTTTTTCATTCATGTATGTTCCAATTACACGAAGATTTTCAAAGTAGTTTTTATCATAACTTTGAGAAGTTAAACATATATCCTCAAATCGTATTAATCCTATCTGTGTATTTTCATTATCTATATCAGTATCATCACTAGTATTTTTAGAGTTATCATTATTATTATTATTTACTTCATTATTAGCATTTTTTATATTTTCACTAGAATTAATTTTACAATTAATTATCTTATTATCCTTATCCCATGTAGTATATAAATCAAGCATATTAGAGAAGTCAGAGAAACATATGTAATAAATGTTTTCAGAGTTTAATAAATCTTTTTTTAATTTAAATTCTTTATTAGGACACTTAACGGTATTATTTGAAAGATTAATAGAATAAATTAAATCGTTTATTTTTAATGATAATATATCTTCATTTTTCACGCCTTTACCGTTTAAATTATAGGCAATTTCATTTAATGGTAAATAGTATCTATTCTTATCTAAGTATATTGGTAAGGTAAAATTTAAATTTTTTCCATCTATTTTAAGTTTTGCTTCATCTTTATTCATATCAAAATCTTTAAATGTGGAATAATCATTAGAAAGTTCATCACCTTTTTTAAATAATTTATCAAAATTTAAATTCTCATCATTACTACTAATATCGTTATCAATTGAGCTAGAAGATTTAGTTTCATCTGTATTATTGCAAGCCGTTAAAAAAATAAAAATGAATAATAAAAGAAGATAAGTGTAAATTCTTTTTCTCATAAATAAAATTCCTTTCTTTTCATATCTATTGAATATGTAATATAAAATATAGTATAACATGATACTGTAATTGCTATACCCCTGGGGTGTAAAAAATGGAAACTGGACAAGCTAGTGAGAAGCACAAAAGAGTAGATGATAAAAAATTTCTACTTTTAAATTTAAGATAAAGATTAATAAACAGTTAACGATAAATTAAGGTGCATTATTTGATAGTTAATAAATTTGTAAAAATAGAACTAACATATATATATTAAAAATATGCATAATACAAAAGAAAAAATGAGGAGATTAATGTGAAGAAAAGGAAAATAATAGTGATTTTATCATTAATACTATGTATTAATAGTATTCCAACAACAGTCTTTGCAAGTCAAAGTACAAATCCAGAAAAGATTAAATTAGTTGAAGAAAATAAGGTTTTAACTGAAAGTAATTTATTAAAGAATGAATCAAAGAAAGAACTAGATCTGGATACAAAGGATGTAAAAGATATTAAGGAAGAAGATACAAAAGAAAAAGAGGACAAGCATAATAATACTGATGTATCATCACAGAAATCTGATAAAGATGAAGAAAAAGAAGATGAACCTTTAAAAGAAGAGTTACATACAATTGGATGGAAAGAAAAGTATGGTTCATGGTATTATTATGAGTTTAAAAATCAATTAGTTAAGAATGAATGGAAAAACATATTTGGAAAATGGTATTACTTTAACAATGATGGAGCAATGCAAAAAGGCATGCAAAACATAAATGGAACAACATATTATTTTAATAATAATGGGGGGATGTTAACAGGATGGCAATTAGTAAATGAGAAGTGGTATTGTTTTTCAGAATCAGGAAAAATCGAATATGGTTGGAAAAAATTAAAGGAAAAGTGGTACTATTTAGATAGAAATATAGGTGCAATGCTATCAAATGAAGAAAAAATTATAGACGGAAAAAACTATAGATTTAATGCTGACGGAACTCTTGCTGAAAATACATGGTATGATAGCTATAAATATTCTCAGTTTAATGGGGAATGTGTAAATATATATGGAGATTATTCTCATTCAAATACTAATTACAACATATTTAAATACATGACTAATACATATAATCAAGTAAGTGTGCATGATGAAGCAATAAGACTGCATGGCGGAATTGAGAGTAATAACTGTGTATATTTTTTATCAGAAGTTTTAAGAAGAAATGGATTCAATATTTCTACGTATACTGCAAATGTAGCTCAATTAGAAAGTCAATTAAAGAATAAAGGATTTGTAGCGTGTTATGATTTAAACCAATTAAAACCAGGAGATATTGTATTTACAAAAAATAATTCTCATGTATACACATTTATGTGTTGGGCTGATGGATGGAATTCATATATTGCAGATAACCAAAGAAAAAAATTTGGTAACAATGTAGTACATAAAAGAAATGTTAAAGATTATGATTCAATATATGATACAGATCCATCTACACATTTTTATTATTACCCATATTAATCACCCCTGAGGTGTAAAAAATGGAAACAGATAAGATTTGATCTTATCTGTTTTTTTGGTGTATCTACCCCTGGGGTCCAGAAAATGGGAAATGTTTAAATAAAAAGATTATGTCTATACTTTAAAATAATAATAGTTATAGGGAGAAATGCTAATATGTCAACACCTAAAATTATATGGTATGAAGGTGCTATATACCATATAACAACTAGAGGTAATCGTAGAAGTAAAATTTTTTTAGATGAACAAGACTTTAGGGTTTATTTGAATAAACTTGATGATAGCTTACATTATTATGATTATTTAAATTATGAATTAATATCATATTGTTTGATGAGTAATCATGTGCATTTAATAATAAAAACAGGAAAAGAACCATTAACACGAATAATGGGAAGATTGAATTCTACATACACAAAATATTTTAATAAGAAATACAATTACATAGGACATTTATTTCAATCACGATATTTTTCAGAGTTGATAAAAGATGATAAACAAATCTTAGAAGTTAGTAGATATATTCATTTAAATCCAGTAAGGGCTAATATAGTTAAGAAACCTGAGTATTACAAATGGTCTAGTTATTCTATGTTTATAGGAAAGACTTCTAAAAAAACAATAAATCCAGAAATAATATTAGATTATTTTAGTAAAAGGAATAGAGATATTTTATATAAGGAATTTGTAGAGAATGCACTTAGTATCAATAAAGAGGGAGGGAAGTTAAGTGGCTACAGTGGTTAATAGTTTTGGAATATTAGGTATAGATGGATATTTAGTTAAAATAGAAATTGATATTATAGATGGATTACCGTCTATATCTATAGTAGGAATGGGGGATACTGCCATAAAAGAATCTAGAGAGAGGCTTGAAGCATCAATAATAAACTCTAAGTTTCAATTTCCAAAAATGAAAATAGTAGTTAATTTATCTCCAAGTGATATTAAAAAGAGGGGATCTCATTATGATTTAGGTATGGCAGTTGCATTGCTAATACAATCGAAGCAGGTACAAGTTAAAGAAATTAGTACATATGGTTTTATAGGCGAGCTATCTTTAAATGGTGATTTGAGACCATGTACAGGAATATTGCCAATGATAATTGAAGCCAAAAATAATGGTATAAAAAACATAATAGTACCAATAGAAAATGTGGAAGAAGCAAGTCTAGTTAGTGATATGAATATTTTTGCTTTTAGAACGTTAAATGAAGTTATTAATTTTATATCAGGAATAAATCCATATAAACCTATAAATTTGAATAACGCTAATCATAAAATATCTAATAAATATTTAATAGATTTTAGTGATGTTCAAGGACAAGATAGTGCCATAGAATTTATAATGGTTGCAGCAGCTGGTGGACATAATTTGTTGATGTGTGGAACACCAGGTTGTGGTAAATCAATGATTGCTAAAAGAATCCCTACAATACTCCCATCTATGAGTGAGGAAGAGGCTTTAGAAGTTACTAAGATATATAGTGTTTCAGGATTATTGAAAAATAGAGGGGCATTAATAACAGAAAGACCATTTAGATCACCACATCATAATGCTTCATTAAATTCACTAATAGGTGGAGGCACTTTTGCTATGCCAGGAGAAATTTCACTTTCACACAATGGAGTTCTATTTTTAGATGAAATAGCAGAATTTAATAAGAAAACCCTAGATGCATTAAGGCAACCTATTGAGGATGGTAAAGTTACAATTTCTAGAGTTAAGTATACTCATGATTTTCCAGCAGATTTTATGCTTGTTGCAGCCATGAATCCTTGTCCATGTGGATATTATGGAGAGCAAAGGTGTAAATGTACTGATTATGAAATTATTAAATATAGGCAAAAACTATCAGGTCCAATAATGGATAGAATAGATATACAAAAGAATTTTAATGCAGTAAATATTATGGATTTATCAAATAATACTCCAGGACCAAGTTCTAAAAGTCTTAGAGAAAAAGTTGAAGCTGCAAGAAATATTCAAAGGGAAAGATATAAAAATTATAAAAATGTTAATTGCAATGCAGTTATGACACCAGATCTTATTAAGAAGTATTGCATTTTAGATAATTATAGTAAGAAAATATTAAAAGATTCTTATGAAAAATTTAGATATAGTGCAAGAACATATCATAAATTTTTGAGAGTTGCAAGGACATTTGCAGATATGGAAGGTAGTGAAAAAATCAATAAGTCTCACATTATAAAAGCATTAATGTGTAGAGAAATAGAAAAGGAGCAAGCATCTATGCTTATTGTTTAGTATGAATGAAGAGATTTTATATATTTGGTTGAGTTTAATAGATGGAGTAGGAGGAGTAATAGGTTCTAAACTTTTTAAAAAATTTAATAATGTGCAATCTATATATGAAGCAAAATATGAACAATTATTAGAAATAGATGGAATAGGCAATAAATTAGCTGAAAAAATCATTAATTCTAGGGATTTAACTTATTGTCAAAAAATATATAATTACTGTATTGAAAATGATATATACATTTTAAGAAAATATAAAGAAAAGTATCCAAGTCAGTTAAATAAATATATGAATTCACCAATAGTGTTATATGCAAAAGGAATAATAAAAGAATTTTCTAAATCAGTAGCAATAGTTGGGTCAAGAAGATGTAGTGAATATGGTAAAAAAGTAACCATAGAATTATCAAAAGAACTTTCTAAAAATAATATCCCTATAATTAGTGGGCTGGCAAAAGGAATAGATGGGTATTCACATACAGTAGCTTTGAAAAATAATTTATATACTGTAGCTGTTATAGGAACAGGGCTAGATAGATGTTATCCAAAAGAACACATGAAATTAATGGAAGCTATATGCGAACAAGGTTTAGTAATATCTCAATTTCCACCAGGAAGCAAAAATGCAAAGCAAAATTTTATAAGAAGAAATGAAATTATTGCAATGTTGTGTGAGAAAATAGTTGTAACTGAAGCAGGAAAAAATAGTGGAGCGTTGTATACAGCTAGATGTGCAATGAAATATAATAAAGAAGTTTTTGCAGTACCTAATAATATATATGAAGGTTTTAGTGTTGGAACAAATCAATTAATATTTGAAGGGGCAAAGATATATCTTAATCCTAAAATGATTGCTTCAAATGAGGTTGTTGTAAAATATGATAATCATAAGTTAGCGTCATTTAAAATGAGTGAAGAAGAAGAAAAAATTTATAATTTGGTGAAAGTATCGCCAGCCACATTAGATGAAATAAAAATTATATTAGGTAGATTGATTAATAATATAGAAGAAGTGTTACTTCAAATGGAGCTTAAAGGCTACATAATACAAAAAAGAGGACTGTTTACCCCTGGGGTGTAAAAAATGGAAAAAAAGATTATGATTTATGAAGAGTTTTTAATAGGGTATAATATATATAGATAAAAAATGCTAAGGAGTGAATTTTATGTGTAGATTAAACCCCAAAGTAGATTTTGCATTTAAAAAATTATTTGGAAGTGAAGAGAATAAGGATATACTTATTTCTTTTATAAATTCCATATTATCAGAGGATCAACAAGTAAAGGATATTATACTTAAAAATCCATATAACATAGCAAATTATAAAAGTGACAAAATGAGCATACTTGATATAAAAGCAGTAGATGAAAAAGGAACTTGGTATGACATAGAGATGCAACTATCAGAACAGGTTTTTTATGAAAAAAGAGCTTTCTATTATTGGGCTAAGGTATATTCAGATCAATTAGAAGGTGGATATAATTATGACAAATTAAGAAAAACTATATCTATAAATATTTTAGATTTTGATTATATAGATGAAGACGACTTTCATAATGTATATAAAGTATATAATGAGAAGAGTAAAAAAGAATTTTCAAGTGTATTTGAAATGCATTTTATAGAACTTAATAAGTTTAAGAAGGATTTTAAAGATGTGAAAACTACTTTAGATAGATGGATAGCATTTTTAAATAGAGCTTATGAGCTTGAAAAAGATAAAATACCAACTGAATTAGCAGTAGATGAATCTGTAAAAAAAGCTGTTGAAAAGTTAGATGTTATGTATTTGGATAGAGAAGAAAGAGAGCTGTATGAAGGAGAATTAAAGGCAATTAGAGATTATATAGCTTGTATGCAAACAGCTGAAATAAAAGGGATTCAACAAGGTATACAAAGAGGAATTGAGCAGGGAATACAAAAAGGAATACAGCAAGGCATTGAGAAAGGTATTGAGCAAGGTATTGAGCAAGGAGCAACGCAGAAAATAAAAGAAACAGTAATACAGGCAAATAAATTAGGAATGGATAATATAACTATATCTAAATTAACAGGATTAACAGAAGATGAGATAAATAAAATAATCACCCCTGGGGTGTAAAAAATGGAAAATAAATTTAGTATAAAGAAAGGTTTGATAGGATTATGGAATATATGCCAGAAGTTATTCAAGTAATTCCAACAGATAATTTTAATGTGTATGTATATTTTGATGATGGATCTATAAAACTTTATGATGCTAGTGAAGATGTTAAGTTTGGAATTTTTACTAAATTACAAGATATAAATTTATTTAAAAATTGTTGTACTGTTTTAAATGGTACTTTAGCTTGGGATTTAGAGGGGAGCTATGATGAAACTAAATGTTTAGATTTAGATCCTTTTAATATCTATGAAAATTCACCAGAGGTTGAAGAACAGGAATTTTTATTTAATTGACCCCTGGGGTGTAAAAAATGGAAACAGATGAGATTTAAAGTCTTGTCTGTTTTTTTTTTTTTGCTTACCCCTGGGGTCCATAAAATGGGAAAATAATAAAAAATTTTAAATTTTAATTTATTTTCTCAAAAAAGGCCCTAAAAAGAAGAATAGGATTGTATTGTATAACGAAAGATATATGGGATATTAATCCACATATAGAAAAAATATAACTTATATAGATAATTTGCTAAATAAGCAAATTATACACCAAAAAATGAATTGACAGGAATAAAGTTTTTGGTATAATAATTAAAGTGGGTTTTTAGCTATAAAAATCCATAAAAGTAAAATGAAATCATATCATTATAAAATTATCAAACTTTACAGTAAAATGTTTAAATGGTATAATTTATTAATGATTTTTTAAAATTAGGAGGGAAAGAAATTATGTTTAACAGAGCAAACAAAATGACAGCTTTATTAGTAGCTGCCGCAGCAGTAGTTTCATTAGTTCCAGCAACTGGAGTTAACGCTACAACAAGATTAGGAAGTAAAGACGGTACAGTTGAAACAGCTGTAGCATTCAAAGATGGAAAATACATCTACGAAGGATACAGAAGTGATGATGACGATAAAGCAATCTACTATAATAATGGTGGAGATAAGGACAAGCAATTAGAAAACATTGAAGATGCAACTTTACATGGCGCTTATGGAGATAAGTATGCGTTCTTAACAGATGGATCAGATGAATATTTAGTTGATTTATCAAATGGAAAAGTAATTGATGATGATATTTTAGCTGGAGATATGAGAGACACTACAGAAACTAAATTAAGAAATAAGTTAGAAAAAACTAATAGATATGGCGATGCAGTTGAAGTAACATTACCAAATACTGATGATGATGATAAGTTAGGAATAACTCCAAATCAATTTGGTGAAGTATGGTATTCTTACAAAGCTGAAATAAAAGATAGTGATGCTGACGGAATGGACAATGCAGTTAATACAAATCATTTATATGGATTTGTTAGCGATTCAGGAAAATACATTGATGCTTCTAACTTAGCAAATGTATATGCATTTAGTACTGCTAAGAAAAAAGTTGTTAAAGTTGACGAATTTAATGATGTAGATAAAGATGTAAAATTAGAAGTTAAATTAAATAAACAACCAGAAGTTTTAGCTCAAGACAAAGATTATATATATGCTAAAGTAGATGTTAAAATTACAGATGAGTGTTTAGATGAAAATGTTGAGGAATCTAATTCAGTTGCAACTATAGATTTAAACAAGGCTAAATTTGAAATGCTTGATGAAGTAAAAGAAGCAACAAAAGAAGTATATGAATTTACTTTACAAGATGGTAAAAAACTTAAAGTTGATGGTAAAGATGTTGAAGTAGATATTGCTAAGGCAGATACTGTAATAGATACATTAAATAAGTTAGATGGATATACTGCTAAACTTAAGGGTGGTAATAAAGTTATAGTAGAAGCTAAAGAGGCTGGAAAAGTAGCTAAAGCAGTAATAGAAGATTCTGAAGGCTTAGGTGAATACAGTAGAACTGAAGGTAAAGACCAAGTAATAACACCAAATAAGGTTGCACCTATATTTAAAGTAGGAGATCAAGAATTTAAATTTAATGAAGCAGCTAGGCCTGAGAAGGGTGATGAATATAAAGATGAAACAGATTTAAGAAATAAAGTTATGGCAAAATTTATAATTACTCCACAAGATGGTTATGTATTTGATGCTGCAACATTAACTTTCACTGCTTCAACTAATAAAACTGAAGCAGATGTTAAAAACGATTTAAAAGAAAATGTAACTGTAAAAGAAGGAAACAATGCATCTACTCATAAGAAATTTAGAAATGCAACTTACATCCAAAAGATTTCTAAAGCTCAAGGAGAAAAGAAAGATGGAGCATTTCTTCCTAAGAGTGTAGCTTCATATGAAATTTCATCTGATTATGATTGTGGAGATGCTGATGATGCACAAGAAATATTAGATAAGTCAGGAATAAAATACAATGTTATTGATGAAGTACTTTATGCTACTGAATACAATAATGGAAATGTATCTGTAACAACTATCAAATTAAAGAAAGATAAAGTTGAATTTGATAATGCACCAATTTCAGGATTTGATTCTAAAGTAGATGTTTACTTAGCTGAAAAAGATGAAGATGATGATCAAGATATAGATGATATAGATGCTTGTTCAATAGATGTTAATGGAAACACTTGGGCTATAGATAATGGTAAGATATACAAATTTGTTAAAGGCGAATTCAAAGAAATGTATACTTGTGATAAGTCATTTAATAAATTAAATGTATATGATGATGGCAGCTTAGTTGCTTGGAATGAAGATAAAGATTCTTACACAACTCTTCAAGAAGGTAAGAAAGTAACTGAAGATGAAGCAACTGAAATAGTTACTCCAGCTAAACAAGCAGGATGGGAAAAACAAGCTGACGGAACTTGGGTTCTTTACGATACTACAGGAAACATGGTTAAAGGTTGGGCTCCAGTTGGAGGACAATGGTACTACATGAACGATGATGGAAAGATGGCTACAGGCTGGAAAGAAGTTAACGGAACTTGGTACTTCTTAAATGGATCAGGTGCTATGCAAACTGGATGGTACAGTGATAACGGAACTTGGTACTACTTAAATGCTTCAGGAGCTATGCAAACTGGATGGACTAACGTTGCAGGAAACTGGTACAAGTTAAACCAATCTGGACAAATGCAAACTGGATGGATTGAAGATAACGGAACTTGGTACTTCTGTGAAGGATCAGGAAAAATGTTAGCTAACACAACTGTTAATGGTTATGTTTTAGGAGCTAATGGAGCTTGGATTAGATAATTTAAGCTTTAAGTAATAAAGGACTTCCTTTTTGGAAGTCCTTTATTTTTATATAAAAAGCTATATTTTAGGTGAGTGTTGATATTATAGTATAAAGCTCATGGACAGAGGAATTTACTTTAACAACTCTAAAAATAAAGCTTAGTCCAATTAATGCATGCTCCCAATCAAAGATTGCTGACAAGCAATTAATTGTAAGACTAAAAGGAAACTTGGCTCATATACATTCGCTGAGTAAGTTCGAAAAGCTAAATATAAAATTTAGATTCTCACTTAACAGTTCTAAAAAGCAAATTCCAATGCCAGTTCGCCCTTATACGATAATATCAACGCTAGCTTAAAAACATGGTGTTTTATTTGTATCATATTTTAGTAAAATTTTATTATGTATGAATTCTATTGGTAACTATAAGAGATGAAATAAAAATGATATATTTTACATATGTTTATAAATGCAATGGGTAAAGTGGCATTGTAATTGAACT
>NZ_JAMQHY010000003.1:0-2758 GCF_023845705.1 Clostridium sp. ZBS15 | reverse complement strand
TCATTTTAGTATTCCTAAGTTTAATTACTCAGTCCACTTTACTTATGCATTTATAAACGGATTTTAATAAAAATGTATTATTTTTCATATAGTATGTATTATAATATATTTATATAAGAATATTATAATTTTATATGAAAACGTTTAAAGAAAAGGGGTTTTGATAATGAGAGATTTTATGAGACGTATTTATTTTAAACCAATTGCAATGATTCTTACTATATTACTTATTCAATTTGCCTTTATTTTTTATTTACCTTGCAAAGATTCTTATATTGTTTATGCTGATGAGGTATTACATAAAGACGACATAGAGAAATCTGATTGCAGTGAACAGGGTGGAACTAGTGGGAATGAGTCTTCAGATGGAAATGATGAAGATGTACCACCAGAAATAGATGATAAAAAGGAAGCTATAGTACCTTTAATAAATTCTTTTGCAGAAGATATGGGGAAAAATTATGAAAAGCTTACTGTAAGTGCAGTTAATATAAATGCACAAGGAGAATATACATTTATTATTTTAGCAAGTGATAAACTTAATTTATGTAATCATTCTGCTACAAATAGTACTTTAAATAAATGGTTTATACCATTAATAGAACTAAGCAAAGGTGAACAAAAATTAGCTTATAGTGTTGACGGAAAAAAATTTTATGAACTTAGTTTAGATTCAAATAATAAAATACCATATTATATGAGAGCAAATATAACAGGAGCACCTAATTATACTGAAAAAGAACGTGATAGTAATCTTTATTTTAAGTATGCAGATGATAGGGATGATACGGCAATAAAAATTAGAATTCATTATATACCATCTGTAAATGCTAATGATAATAACAACTCAGGTAATGTTAGTGGAGATATATTGAAATCTGTATCTATATATGGAACTGAGAGGGTAGGAAATACCTTAAGAGCTAAGGTTAAATATAGCTATAATACAAACAAGCCTAAGGTTTCATATCAATGGTTAAGATGCAAAGATAAAAATGGAGAATATAAAGAAATAGATAATGCAGATAAAGAAGAGTACAAGCTTAAGAGCAATGATAAGGGATATTATTTAAAAGTTAAGGTGACTATATCTGGAGAAATTAGTGAAAGTAAAGAAAGCGACAGAACTGAAATAATTAAAGAAAAGTTAAAAGACAATTCTTCAAGCAGTAATTCGTGGAATAGTAGCTCAAATAAATATAATAGTGGAATAGTAGTTGATACAGATAAAACAAGTGATGATCAGATGTATTTAAATACTTCATATTCAAGTATGGTTGATAAAGAAATATTTGATTTAACTAAAGAGTATGAATATGAAAAATTAATTCTTGAGGGAAGTAATTATGTATGGAATTTTAATGCTTCAGATTTAAAAAATGTGTCTCAAATGGATGATAGTTTTGATTCTGAAATACAAACAAAAACACAAAATGATTCAGAAGTAGTTATAGACTTTAAACATCATGGAGTTTTACCAGGAAAAGCAACTGTTCAAGTTAATGTTGGTGATGAATTAAATGGTGATAACAGATATTTATACTATTATAATGAAGAAACTAATTCATTGGAGTTAATATCATCAAATATAAGTGTTAAAAAAGGAAAAGCTACATTTACTATAACACATTGTTCTAAATATATATTATCAGCAAGTCCAAATGCAGACAGCAACGTATCAGCAGATGATTATAATACAACTATAGAAACATCAACACAAAACAATTATATAGATAATGTAGTTAATTTTGATAAAAATTCTAATGATGTTAATTTTAATAATATAGATTCATCAAATTTAATATGGAAAGAATCTATGGACGGAAAGTGGTATCTTAGTAGAAATTCATTTATAATGACAGGATGGCAAAAAATAGATAATAATTGGTACTATTTTAATGAATTTGGAGTTATGCAAAAAGGTTGGATTAATTCAAATAGTAAATGGTATTACTTAGATAATAATGGATGTATGGTTACAGGATGGATAAAATCAAATAATAATTGGTACTATATAAATTCTAAGGGAGAAATATCTACTGGGTGGAAAGAATTTAATAAAGTATGGTATTACTTTAATACAAATGGAGAGATGCAAACAGGATGGCAATATATAGATTACAGATGGTACTATTTATATCCAGATGGAGCAATGGCATATAACGTAGAAATTGATGGTCGTGTATTAAATCAAAATGGAGCTGCTAGATAGAATTAGAAATGACATGTTTATCCCTAATGTGAGATGATATCTTATATTAGGGATTTTTTTTTAGAATTTTGATATATGTAATAGATAAAGAGACATTGTAATTGAATTTTAAAAAGCATTAAGTAAGAATTTAAATGTTGCTATACAGTGCATAGAAAGTATATGTTTTTTGCACAATATTGATATTTTAGAATAAGAGCGCAGTGGCGTTGGAATTTGATTTTTTACAACTCTTAATGAAGCTCTGTTGAATTAATTTAGAATATAATTGAGAATTAAGCAATATAAAATCAGTATATGTCTTTGTAAAATGTTGATATATGCAATATGTGAAGCGACATTGCAATTGAATTTTGAGAATACTTAATAAGTATTGTCACATTTACTGCTTGTCTTACTTTTACATTGAGAGCAAGCTAAAATTGGACTATACTCATTTTAGTATTCCTAAGTTCAATTACTTAGTCCACTTTGCTTATGCATATATAAACTTGTCTGTTAAAACACAGAATATACTAATCTTCTTTTAATTCATATTGTGCAACC
>NZ_JAMQHY010000029.1:24977-35705 GCF_023845705.1 Clostridium sp. ZBS15 | reverse complement strand
AAGTTCAATTACTCCGCCCACTTTGCTTATGCATATATCAACACTCTGCTAAAACAGAACCAAATTATTCTAATACATTATTCCAAAGTTAGAGAATGAATACCACCTATCATCTATATATGCCTTTTCATTTTGAAGCATTCTACCATCTGATTCAAAATAATACCAATTCCCGCCTAAGTATAACCAACCTACTTGCATTGATCCATTTGCATTAAAGTAATATTGATTCCCTCTTTCTTTATCATAAAACCAACCAGTTATCATTCTTCCATTACTATCAAGATAATACCATCTGCCGTCACTTTCTTTTCTCCAACCATCATCTCTATATCCTGATTTATTAACATAAAACCATTTACCATCAACCTTTACCCAAGCATCTTTAACTTGTCTACCTCTTTTGTCAAAGTAAATGTATTTTCCTTTTACTTTTCCCCATTCTTCATACTTGCTCATATCAATCCAAATTTTATTGCTTTCATCATAGTATGCGTCATCTTTGTCATCATCATCATCGTCGTCATCATCATCATCTGGATCTTTGATGTCATCTAAAGGATCATTGGTTCTATATATAGTTAATTCATAGGTCTTCTTTGTACTCTTATCTTCAGCTACTACAACTATATCAACTTCTGTTTTCCATTGACCTTTAAGACTTATCGATATTGGACTTCCTGTAAATTTTTCTCCATCTACAGTAATGCTTGAATAATTTTCATCTACAGGTATTGGTTTAACTTTAACAGATTTTACATCTTGATCAACCCGAGCCTTAAATGTATCATGTTTAGAATTAAATTCATAATCACCTGTATTAAGTTCTATATCTTTTAAGTCAGCATTATTACTTCTTCCATCATGTTTAATAACTACAGTATACATCTTTTTATCCTTACCATTTTCAGCAGTAACAACTATTTGTAAAGTTGTAATTCCACTTTCCTGTAAAGGAATTTGACTTTTAGTACCTGATGTTAAATTATAAATTTCACCTGTTTCAACAACTTTTGCTTCAGTTATATTTGCCTTAGGTTCATCAACTATTGCTGTAACATCAACAACTTTTGTATCTGGTTTAACTACTAAATCATAATTTAAAGTTTCTCTTGAAAATCCTGAAGTTCCATCTTCCTTCTTTAAATCTCCAGTATTAAAATTTAAGTAACTTAAATATGCATTTTGAGCACCTGGTATTTCTTCACCACCATCATTTGAATCACCTTGTATATTGAATACATACTTATCTGATGCTAAATTTCCATCTTTATAAACAGCAATAGTTAACTGCCTTCCACCTGAATTACTCAAATCAAATTCAGAGCTTCCATATCTTTGAATAGATTCCTCAATGCCATTTACTTTAACTCTTGCTACTGTTTCTACTAAACCATCCTCATACGTAATTCTTACTTTTTGTGATGGATCATTTACATATAAATCATATTTATGAATTGATGAGTTAAAGTTTATTTCTTTCTTTCCACCATTTGCTTCTTTTAAAATAATATTATCAAAGTTAAATTTACTAGGTTGTTCATCACCATTAAACACAACTTGTAATTCATATGTTGCTAATAATGCACCTAATTGATCTGATGATTCTTTTCCTTCGTAAATATCCATATAAATAACATTTGCATTAGGCTTTTCACTGGTGCTATCACTAAAAGATACAAATTTATCAAAATCTTGTTGTTTTATTTTAATCTTACCATATTCGTCCAGATAGTGATTACTAAGCTTTACTACATAGCCATCAGTTTTCCCAATATTTGGTGTAATTTTTACCTTTCCAGCATTTTTATCCAAATAAATTTTACCTTCATATCTTTTAGATTCTCCTGGTATACTAACATCTTTAAACTGTTTATTAAGATAGTTTTTTTCTTGTGAAATTATCTCTTCATTATTATATTTACTTTGAATATCAAGTTTTCTTAATGTATAGTCATTGCTAGAATTTTCATCTGTAAATTTTAATTTAATTGCATAATTTTTTCCTAATGTTCCATTATTAGGCATCTTTATAACCATAATTTTAGAATCTGTTTTTTCCAATGCACCTTCTAAAATATTTCCACTTGTACTTGCAGTTGATGAAATACCATCCATCCATACCTTAGCACCATCTAATTTAAATGATTCATCAAAATTTATTATATAATCTAAATTTTGAATTTGGTCATTTACTATATGTTCATAAGTAAAAAAGCTTTCTGTATCAGTTGTTAAAAGCTCTTTAGTATATAAAAATGGAACTTTATTTTTATTTGTTTTTCCACCTTTTAAATCGTCTAAATACGTACCCTTTGATCCTACATAACTTTTAAAATCAATCTTTTTTATTTTACCTTGAGCATAATTTTCACCATGTTCAATAGTTATTGGTGTTTCTTTACTTGTTATAGACTCTATTATTGGCTTACTGTCATTTTCTGTATCCTTTTCATATGTGCCGTCAGCATTAATTTTATGCACAATTGTCTTTACATTCACAGTAGTTTTCTCAGTTATTTCATACATAACTTCATTAGTTCCTAATGGAAGATTATCAATTGTAATACCATTAGTAACTTCACCATTTGTTGATTTATTTTGAGTTGGAGATATTATAACTCCTAATCCATCTTTTTCATCAGATAAATTGGCTTTTTTTATCTTGTTTATTGAAACAATATCTATTGTTCTATCTATTTTAGTTGTAGTTTCAATTTCAGTTATCTTGCCTTGTAACTCATCTTTTTCTGTTTTTTTATCAACAGCTTCTTGCTTATATTTTGGTAAATTAATTTGAAAATCTTTAAATCTACCTTGAGTGTTATAAATTGTTTTAGTACTGTCAACTTTTACTTCCTTATCAATAGTATTACCATCAAGTTTTGTACCTGTAACAGTTAATGCATATTCTGGTGCACTAATGTCTAGGGTTGTTCCGCCATCAGCATTTACAGTAGCAGCCTGTACTTCTTTTCCACCAAATGATGTTGGTAATAAAGAAAAAATACACGTTAATGCTACAAATAGTGATATAATTCTCTTTTTATTAATTTTCTCCCCCATGTTCATCCTCCTAATATTTTTTCCCAAATTTATTATATATATTTATATATTATCATATTTTAGCAATTAAATAATATATTTGCATTAGACTTATTTCTAATTATTTCTCAGGAAATATTCAAAAAATTACACTTTTTTTTAAAATATTAATTATATTATATTTTTCGTCCAAATATAATATAGCTTTATACAAAATTATTATTAAACGGCAAAATATATCTATGAAAATTATTCCAACTAAAAAAGTAGCTACGCCACCCTTCAATGAACAATTGACAATGGACAATTGTGGTTGAAAGCCATTGGCTTTCTTAAAAAATATATATTTAGAAATCACGTTGTGATTTCATCCTAAATTGTCAATTGTTCATTGTACATTGTCAATTCAAAAATATATCCATAACCTTATATTTCATCAACCACTCAAACTTCAAAAATTCTATAATTTCCTAAAGAATAAAAAAAAGAAGGCTTTACGCCTTCTTCTATTTTAAAATGAATTTGCTACTGATTCTGCAACACCATCTGCTATTTTATGTTGATAATTTGAATCAGCACAATTTGCTGCTTCTGTTGGATTACTTATAAATCCTGCTTCTACTAATACTGATGGCATATTTGTATTTCTACATACAAATAAGTTACCATCTTTGCCACCTCTATTAATCGCACCTGTTTTGTTTACAATGCTATTTGTAATATTAGTAGCCATTCTTCTACTTGTTGAAATCTTAGAATCACTATAAGCACCACCAAAACTTGAGTCTTGAGCTTTTGTGCTGTAATAAGTTTCTACACCACTTGCAGATGTAGCATCTGCTGAATTATGATGCACACTTATAAAGAAATCAGCATTAAGTTCATTGGCAAGATTAACTCTCTTAGTAAGACTTTGAGTAACACTTAAAGTTTCTCTATCAGTTTCATTTCTAGTCATAACTATTTTATAACCCTTAGATTCAAGTTTTACTTTAAGTTTCATTGCAAGCTGCATATTTAAATCTCTTTCAGAATAAGTAACTCTATTATGAGTTGCATAAGCCCCATCATCTCCGCCATAATTATGACCTGGGTCAATTACTATTAGCTTAGAAGATCCTCCTGGCACTAATCCATCTGGTCTTTTTTCTGCTTTTCCATCAGGACCTATTTTCCAACCATCTATAACAGTATCCTTAAGCATTTCCCCTGATGAAGGATTTAAATAATAAGTGTCATTTCCTACTGTAGTCCATCCTGTTGCCATGTCTCCATTATTGTTTAGATAATACCACTTGTCTCCATTAAGTTTTATCCAACCTTTTGCCATAGCACCATTAGAATATAGGTAATACCAATGTTCATATGGTTTAATCCATCCAGTTAACATACTTCCATCAGTATTGAAATAATGCCAATTTCCGCTTATTTCAAACCAACCTACTCTCATAGCTCCGCTTATATCTAGAAAATAAGTTTTACCATTTATTGAACTAAATCCTGTAACCATAATTCCATCACCTTGAAGGTAATACCACTTACCTCCATCATTTAACCAACCTTTTTGCATTCCGCCCCAAGATTGAAGATAATACCAGTGATTTTTAGTTTGTAACCAGCCTGTAGCCATAGAACCATCACTATATAAATAGTACCAATTTCCATCTGGCTTTATCCAACCTGTTGCTTTAGTCCCATCTGATTTATAATAATACCAATTTCCATATTGTTGTTTCCAACCAATTGATGATGAAATATTAGTACTATTATCATTTGAATCTTCTATAGGTTTTGTTGTTTCTGGCACGCTAGGTTTTGTTCCTGTTTCTGGAAATTCAGGAATATAATTTTCTTCTTCGTTAGAACCTGGTACATCTGGTTTTGTGTTTTCTTCGTACTCACTGTCTATTCCTGAGTAAGTTAATAAATTATTATATAATGCATTAACTTCTTTACCATATGTAGGACTTGGCGCCCATCTTCCACCTAATGAATTAACAGTAGTTGCTTTCCCTTTAATACTTACAAAATGCCTTGGATCATATGTACCATCTTTTGGATAGCCCTGAGCACCTGCATATAATGCAAGATGGTCTAAGTGGGCTTGTACTCCTTCGTCCCAAGAATTAAATCTTTGATGTGCATTTGGATCTGTATCTCCTCCACCTTGTGACGTTTTCATTCCACATGGATTATTATAGCTTTCATTTAATACTCCACCAAACTTACCATATCCAGTTTCCTTGGCAGCTTGTACATATGCTATCCCTGGATTAACATCTCCACATTTTTCTGCATATTTCCAATAAAGCTCTGCTAAACTTGCAAATGTACTTGTAGCACCTTTTGATTCAGCCCATTCTTTAGCTTGTTTGGCAGTAACTTTCGTATCTGATACTATCTTAATATCAGCAAAGTCTCCTTTAGTACTAGCTTGTACATTAATTGTCGGAACAATTGAAAATACAATAGTGAAAGCAAGAAATAGTGAAATAACCTTTTTATTAATATTCAAAATCTTTCTTTCCCTCCATTCTCCTCTGAAATATATAATTTAAAATATCATCTACAAAATTCTCCAAAAAATTTGCATTAATATTCTAAAATCACACTAATTCTAACATATGCAAAAAAAAAAGTAAATTTTTATAATTAACTTTCTAATTCTGTCTAGAGCCTTTATTCTACTTAATTGTACTTAATTAGCAAGTTTTTTATGGTTTCATTTTCCATAGAAAAAAATAAAAAATCTTCTACATAAATCTTAAATTTACGTAAAAGATTTTTTTATTTAACTTTTATAAGTTTCTACAATTAATTTAATTGATTTTCAATTGCTTCAGCTATTGCTTTTGCTACAATTGTCTGATTGTTTGAATCCGCACATCTTGCTGCTTCATTTGCATTAGTTATAAATCCACATTCAATAAGTATTGCTGGCATATTAGTGTTTCTACAAACATTTAAATTCCCATTTTTAGGTCCTCTATTTGTAGCACCTGTTTTGCTACATATATTGTTTACAACACTTGTTGCCATTGCTTTACTTTTCTCAATTCTTGATTGGTTAGGTGCTTTTCCACCCATTCTATCATCTTGAGCATTAGTGCTATAAAATACTTCCACTCCATTTGCAGATGCTGCATCTGCTGAATTATGATGTATACTTACAAATAAAGTAGCATTAAGATCATTAGCTAATTTAACTCTTTTATCAAGACTTTGCATAGCTGCTAATGTTTCTCTCTCTGATTCATTTCTAGTCATAGCAACAGTATAACCTTTATTTTCAAGTTCTGATTTAAGTTTTGCTGCAACTTGCATATTTAAATCTCTTTCTGAATAAGTAATCCCATTATTGGTAGCGTATGCTCCATCATCTCCACCAAAGTTATGACCTGCATCCACTACAATAGTCTTGCTTAAACTATTATTAGAATTATTTCCAGAAGTTACATCATTTTTATCTGATTTTCTTCTTCCATTTTTATCTATATTATAACCATCAACTTTTGTATTCTTAAGTAACTTTCCACTTTCCAGGTCTAAGTAATAGTAATATCCACCACTTTGTACCCATCCTGTGCTTCTACTTCCATTATCATTTAAATGATACCACTCATCATCTAAGTTTAACCACCCTGTTGCCATAGCTCCAGTATCATATAAGTAATAACATGTTCCATTTAAATTAAGCCATCCTGTACTCATTTCTGAATTTTCATTAAAGTAATACCAATAATTATTTATATTTGTCCAACCTGTTTTATTGATTCCATTTTGATCGAATACATAAGTTTTATTATCTATTAACTTTATTCCCGTAACCATACTTCCATCGCCTTGAAGATAATACTTATTTCCATTATCTAAAAGCCAACCTAATTTTAACTTTCCACTATTTTCAACATAGCACCATTTTTCGTCTATTAAATTCCAACCTTCTTTTGAAAGCATAGCACCTGACTTATCTAAGTAATATAAATCATTTGCATTTTGTAAAAATCCAGTTGCCATTATACCACTTGTCTTTAGGTAATACCAATTATTATTTATACACTTCCAACCAGTTACCATAATTCCATCAGCATCGAAATAATACCATGAATTATCTAAATTCACCCATCCTACAGACATCTCCCCTGTAGAATTTAAATAGTACCAGTTTCCATTAGGATTAATCCATCCAGCGGCCTTGCTTTCATCTGAATAATAATAGTACCACTTTCCGTCTTGTTCTTTCCAGCCAATATCTGAACTAACATTTGTTTCTCTATTAAGTGTTGGCTCAACAAAAGAATTGTCAAACATTATTACAGAATCAGTTACTAAAGAATTAGGTTTCTTTTCAACAGGTCCTGGTGGTGCAAAATAAGATGAATCATTACCATCATTGTCATTTAAATTATCTTCATCATCTTTTTGATCATCTTTATCAACCGTAATATTTGAATAATCACATAATTCTATATAATATTTGTTTACTTCTTCTCCATAAGTAAGACTTGGAGCCCATTTCCCACCTAATGAATTAACAGTTGGTGATTTTCCTTTTATACTTATGAAATGTCTTGGATCATATGTATCACTTTTAGGATAACCATTGGCCCCTGCATAAAGTGCTAAATGATCCATGTGAGCTTGTACGCCTTCATCCCAAGTATTAAACTTCTTATGAGCATATTTATCTCCATCTGATCCACCTTGTGAAGTTTTCATTCCACATGGATTACGAAAACTCGAATCTAATACTCCTCCAAATCTTCCAAATCCAGTTTCTTTTGCTGATTGTACATATGCAATAGCTGGATTAACATTTCCGCAAGTCTCTGAATACTTCCAATAAAGGTCTGCTAAACTTAAAAATTCTTCAGTTGCACCTTTAGTTTTTGCCCATTTTTTTGCATCACTTGCAGTAGCTTCTGTATCTGATATTATGTTTATATCTTTTACAGATGCTTGTACAATAGTTGATGACATAAAACCTAATGCCATTACAAATACAAATAAAAATGATACTATTTTACTTTTAATATTCAAAATAGTATTCCCCCTTCCTAGTTGTCATATTTTTTAACATAATTATCCATTTTTCTTATAAATATAATCTAATTTTATCACATGAAGTTCTTGATGTAAATTATAGTTATCATGGATAATTAATCTATAATAACTTCCTTATAACTAAAATATATGCCCAAAACAATAAATTTACCAATTTTTTAATAATACTCTATTTTAAATAAAATTCTTACTTATTACAAATTCTAATATAAATCTTCATAATTCCAAACAATATATTCTATTAGTCTATTAAACATTTACTTTATATAGCTTTTAACCGATAATATAAATAAACATTTATAAGTCAGGAGATGATTATATGAACATAATTAAAAAAAATGGAAGAACTGAAGAATTTCAAATGTCAAAAATTAGACAATCAATACTTAACGCATCAGAAGAAGTTACAGAACCATTATCAGATGCTGAACTTAAATTAATAGAAAAAGAAGTTAATAATATTTTATGTAAATTAAATAGAACAGAAACTTCTTCTTATGAAGTGTTTGCTATATGCTTAAATGTACTAAAAGAATTAGGATTTAAAGCAATATGTAAGTCATATCTTGAAGGCTCATTAAGTTTTTAAAAAAACGGTTGTGCCACCCTTCAATGAACAATTTACAGTTGACAATGGACAATTATGATTGAAAGCCACTGGTTTTCTTAAAAAATATATATTTTAAAATTCTAATATAGAATTTCTTTCAGCACTCTAAATTCCCTACTCTTTATCTGGTAATCTCAATTTTCAACTAATATTTGCTCATAGATATAGTTTTTTAAGTCTTTAAAACTTAAAATTTTCTATAATTTGCTGTACAATAAAAAACATAGTCATACATTAAAGGGAGGATGTTATTTATGAAATATAAATTAGTATGTATCGATATGGATGGTACTTTATTAAATGGTCACAGTAATATTAGTGAAAGAAACAAAGATGCTTTAAAAAAAGCTGTTAAGAAAGGTGTGCAAGTTGCTATAAGCACAGGGAGAATATTTGCTTCTGCTGATTATTTTGCTGACCTTATAGGTATAAAAACAGATCTTATTTCATGCAATGGAGCATACATAAAAAATAGATCAACAAATGAAGTAATGTATAGTAATACCTTAACTAATGAACAAGTATTAAAGATTCATGATTCTATAAAAGGACATGATTTTAAAATAATATATTATACTCATGATACAGCTATTGTTGATTCTCTATTTCCTGAAAATCATACATACAATGTAACAAATAAATTAGTCAGTGATGAAAAAAAAGTTAAATTTTTCATTACATCTGATATAAATAAAATTCTTGAAAAATACAGTAATAAAATAATAAAAGTAATTTGTTTAGATAATAGTAAAGATAAAAATACTTTATTTGAAGTTAAAAATAATTTGTTAAAATTTTCAGATATAGAGACTGTAAGTTCTGGTGATAACAATTTTGAAGTTATGCAAAGGGGTGTTTCAAAAGGAAATGCTGCAAGAATTCTTTCTGAAAAACTTGGAATAAAGCAAGAAGAAGTCATCTGTATAGGGGATAACGAAAATGACCTATCAATGATTAAATTTGCTGGACTTGGGGTAGCTATGGGAAATGGTTCAGATGTAGTAAAAGAAGTTGCCGATTACATTACAGATACAAATGTAAATGATGGTGTTGCAAAAGTAATAGAAAAGTTTATACTTTAGTCAAATAAAGAAATGTTACTTAATAGAGGTGTTAATATGAATAAAAATAAACAAAAAAGAATAGCTGTTATAAATGATTTATCTGGATTTGGTCGTTGTTCTTTAACTGTTGCACTTCCAATAATATCTGCTATGAAAATACAATGTTGCCCATTGCCCACTGCAATTTTATCTGCAAATACAGCATTCCCAAATTTCTTTTTTGATGATTACACAGATAAGATGGAAAATTTCACGAACCATTGGAAAGAACTCAACTTAAACTTTGATGGCATATGTACAGGTTTTTTAGGTTCTAAAAATCAAATTGATATTGTCATAGATTTTATAAAAAAATTCAAAGATAATAATACACATATTTTAGTTGATCCTATAATGGGCGACAACGGAAAAATATATTCAACATATACAAATGAAATGTGTAATGAGATGAAATTACTAATAAAATATGCTGATATAATAACTCCAAATCTAACTGAGGCCTGCAAGTTAATAGATATGCCCTATCCAAATAGAACTCTAAATGAAAAAGAACTAGAATTTATAGCTAAAAGCCTATGTGAAAATGGTCCTAAAAAAATTGTAATAACAGGATTACAAAATAATAATTATGTACAAAATTATATTTATGAAATTGGAAAATCTCCAAAGATAATAAGTGTAAAAAAAGTTGGAAAAGATCGTTGTGGTACAGGAGATGTGTTTAGTTCAATATTAGCTGCTGATATGGTAAATAATTTAGATATTATAGCTAGTGTAAAAAAAGCTAGTGATTTTATAAGCAAATGCCTAGAATTCACATCAGAATTAGATATTTCAGTACACGAAGGTATATGCTTTGAAGAATACTTATGTGAATTAAAATAACATAATTAATTTTAAATATGTGTTGATATATTCATTAGGTAAAGTGGCATTGTAATTGGA
>NZ_JAMQHY010000029.1:0-24925 GCF_023845705.1 Clostridium sp. ZBS15 | reverse complement strand
TTACTCAGTCCACTTTGCTTATGTATATATCAACATTCACTTAAAACATATCCTTAATTTTATTATATGTATTTTTCTAAATTCATTTTTATTTTTTCTTTTGGTAAGAATCCTACTTCAGTACTTACATCTTTACCATCTTTAAATATTATCATAGTTGGAATACTAAACACGCTAAACTTACTAGCTAATTCTCCACTTTCATCTACATTAACTTTAAAGAATTTAACTTTATCCTTCATTTCTTCTTCTAATTCTTCAAATATAGGCGCTAACATCTTACAAGGTCCACACCAATCCGCAAAAAAATCTACTATTACAATTCCTTCTTTTATTGCATCATCAAATTCATTAACTTTTAATATTTTTGACATAATTTATTACCTCACTTTATTTTATTATTTTTTATAACAGTTTATTTTTAAATATATAAATCTTATAGAGTATAATCATTTATAACCTTTAACTTAGTTTTTAAATATATGGCTATGTTTTAAGTGATTGTTGATATTTTAGTATAAGGGCGAACTGGCATTGGAATTTGCTTTTTAGAACTGTTAAGTGAGAATCTAAATTTTATATTTAACTTTTCGAACTTACTCAGTGAATGTACATGAGTCGAGTTTCCTTTTAGTCTTACAATTAATTGCTTGTCAGCAATCTTTGATTGGGAGCATGCATTAATTGGACTAAGCTTTATTTTAGAGTTCTTAAAGTAAATTCCTCTGTCCATGAGCTTTATACTACAATATCAACACTGTTTTTAAACATAGCCAAATATATTTTTATTTTTTTCATCTACATAAGAAACTGCAGATAATGCTGCAATATTTCCTTCTCCTGCTGATTTAATATATTGATAAGGCACTCCTACTATATCTCCAGCTGCAAAACATCCTTTTATATTTGTTTTCATCAGTCTATCAACTTTAACATGATTTTCATCT
Source organism: Clostridium sp. ZBS15 (assembly GCF_023845705.1). Classification (NCBI taxonomy): domain Bacteria; kingdom Bacillati; phylum Bacillota; class Clostridia; order Eubacteriales; family Clostridiaceae; genus Clostridium; species Clostridium sp. ZBS15. The sequence continues at coordinate 23,978 of NZ_JAMQHY010000029.1, read as the reverse complement.
AATTCTAACCCAGGAACTAATTGACCAGGTGATATACTATCTCTTAATATAAAAATACCATCAGTTTTAATTTCTTTGTTAGATAAAATTAAAGAATTAACTTTAATATCGCCTTTTATCTCTATAGGTTTATCTTTTATAATCTCAATACCTGATTTAACATCTACTTCCTCAGTATACATAGGTATATAATATACCTTTGATGCTATTGATGCTATAAAATTAGCTTCTTCTTCATCTTTCTTATTATAAGCTATTATAGTAACCACTTTATCTTTGTATAAAGGTGCATCACATGTTGCACAATATCCAACACCCTTACCTAAAAACTCTTCTTCACCCTTAAATGGCTTACCAAAATTCACTCCAGTAGCTAATATTATAGAAGTAGCTTCATACATCTTTTCATTTATCATCAATGAAAAATAATCTCCCATTGCATAAATGTTATTTACTTTTTCTTCTGTAATATTTATATCCATAGATTTTAAATGATTAAGAAACTCATCTCTTATTTCCAATCCACTTTTCTCATAAAAACCTAAATAATTATTTATTGTATGAGCTTTTACTAACTTATTACTAATATCTTTACTTCCAAAGATTATAAAGTTCTTTTTTCTTATTCTTGCATTTAATGCTGCTGACAAACCTGCTGGTCCACTTCCAATAATGGCTATATCATATCTCTCTCCCATAAACTTTTCCTCCTAACCTTAATTAAGAATAATCGATCTAAAATATATTATTACTAAAAACCAATATTTAAATACATTTAAGTAATATAAAAATTGAATACTTTAGTCTTAATTATAAATTCAATTTTACAAAATTAAATTTATTAAAATATATTTGTTTGATTTATTATATATCTTTATTATTAATAATGTCAAACAATTTTATAATTATTATAAAAATAGGCTCTGTTTTAAATGCACTACAAAAATATTTTATTTTGTAATATATTAAAATTAGTATTAAAATTACTTAAAGTAAGATATTTAATCTATGTTTTAAATTAATAAGGAGGCTTTTTATGTTATATTATGATTATCATATGCATTGTAATTATTCTGCAGATTCACAAACTCCAATGAAAGACATGATAGAAAAATCTATTGAGTTAGGACTTAAAGAAATTTGTTTTACTGATCATGTTGATTATGATGTATTAGGAAATCCAAATGTTAAAGTTGATTATGATAAATACTTTAAAGATATAAATTTTTATAAAGATAAATATCATGATAAAATTTCTATAAAAAAAGGTATTGAAATGGGACTTCAAACTCAAGTTTTAGAGCGTTGTTCTAAAGAAATAAAAGAAAATAATTTTGATTTTGTAATTGGATCTATACATACTATAGATAGACATGAACTATTTACAGGTGATTTTCACAAAGGAAAGACTCAACATGAAGCTTATGAGGGATATTATAAAAGATTATTAGAAATAATCAACTTATATGATGATTACTCTATTTTAGGACATGTTGATTTAATAAAAAGATATGGAAATTATGACACTCTTTTAAAAGATGAGCTTTTCTCTGACTACTTAGAAGCAATCTTAAAAAAAGTTATTGATTCTGGTAAAGGAATAGAGATTAATACTTCATCATTCAAATATAATCTTCCTGATTTAACACCATCTAAAAATATTCTTAAAATGTATAAAGATTTAGGTGGAGAAATAATTACAGTTGGTTCTGATTCACATATTCCAGCTCAAATAGCTACTAAATTTGATTATATTCATGATGTTCTAGGTTCCATGGGATATAAATATATTTGTAAATTCAATAACATGAAACCTGAATTTATAAAAATATAACACCTAAAAGGTGGCTACGCCACCATTCAATGAACAATTTACAATTGACAATTGTGGTTGAAAGCCACTGGCTTTCTTAAAAAAATATATTTAGAAATCACGTTGTGATTTCATCCTAAATTGTCAATTGTTCATTGTCAATTCTAAAACACATCCATATATTAAATTTTTCTAAATAAAATATATTATAAAGTGAATTTTTTAACCATAGAATTAAGATTATCCGAAATCTCTATTTCATTTTCCACAATAGTAGATATTTCTTCAACTAATTGTGAAACTAGTTCTATACTTGAAACAATCTCTCCACTATTAGATGCAGTATCTTGAGAAGCTTCTGCAATATTTTGTATTGCATCTCCAACTTCATGTGTAATGTATTCAATGTTATTTGTCATCTCAGATATTTTTATAGATATATCTTCAATAGCATTTGCATCCTTATCATATTGATTAGCTATTCCAACAAATTCTTTATAATCTGGAGTTACAGTATCTTTAATAAATAATAACATCTGCGTAGAGTCATTAGTTAATTTATTAAATGCTTCTTGCACTTTACTTATAGTCTCAATAATTTCTTTTACTGTGTCTGATGTTTGTGTTGCAAGGTTACCTATTTCTGAGGCAACTACTGCAAAGCCCTTTCCTTGTTCACCAGCACGTGCTGCTTCTATAGATGCATTAAGTGATAATAAATTAACTTGTTCTGCTATATCAGAAATAGCTTCAGCCATAGTACCTATATTTTCAACTATTTTAGCATTTTCAATACTTTGTTTTAAATTTGTTTCATGAACTTCTGATAAACTAGTTGCTTTATTATAAGAGTCATTACTCATTTTTTCTATATTATATGCCCTCACCTTTATGTCTTTTGCCATATCATGACTTTTAATTGTTTCCTGTGACAATAAACTGATGGAAGAGTTAACTTCTTCTACAGAAGCATTAACTTCTTCAGTAGTAGCACTAGAATTAAGCATAGATTCACTTATGTTTTTAACTGAATCTTTAATAACCTTATAATTCTCTACTAAATATTCAGTTGATTTATTTAAATTTTCTGTTATGCTATTTACTTTGTTTGCATCATTAGATATTTCCTGTATCATATTCTTATTTTCTGATAACATTTTATTTAATGAATTGCTCATTTGACCTAATTCATCATTAGATGTTACTTCAAGTTCATCAATAGAAAAATCTCCATTTGATAAGTTTGATGCTAAATTATTAACTTTTTTTATAGTTTTAGTTAGATATTGAACTTGCCATATTATCGCTAATGTAGTTAATATTATAGCTAAAATTCCTACCACTATAAGTTTAGACATTAAATCATTTATAGGTTTGTTCAATTCCGAAATAGGTATTTGCATAAATAGCTTCCATCCAAATGGGTCTACCGTAGTATAATAAGCTTCATACTTTGTATCATCAATAGAAAAATTACTTTTCCCATCAGTATTATTTAATAAAACATTTCCAAATTCTGAAAGTGATTTATTGTCATCTTCATTAATTTTAGTCTTCATTATTTTTTTATAATCACTGTTAGTTATGTATTTCCCGTCATTATTTATCAATAAGGCCTTACCATTTTCACCAATTTTGAAATTATTTATTAAATCCTGAATTGATGGAATTTCCATATCAACACTAATTACACCAATAAAATTATCATCTGCATCATATATAGGTGTGGCACAAGTACTCATTATAGTATCTAATGTTTCATCATAGTATAAATCACTAAATACTGTTTCTTTATTATTATTCTTAGCATTCTTATACCACTCATAATTAAAATAATTATATTCAGCATTGCTATAGTCATATGTCACTAACGCTTTATTATCTTTCTTATGAATATATGGTCCAACATATTCTTTGCTTGCATCATAAACATACGGTTCAAACCAAATTCCAGCACCAAGTACCAGATCACTTTTAAATATTGTTTTTCCAATCATTTCTTCATATTGTGATAAATATGTAGTTTTATAAGTTGATCCAACATTTAATGCAAGTTGACTAGACATTGATGAAATTTCTTGCATCTTAAGATTTATTGCATTTACTGTAGAACTTAATTCTGCTTGCATGTTTTCTTCTACTTGTCTGTCTATAATACCCTTGCTACTTTTATAACTTATACCCGCTAGCAAAACCATTGATAAAATAGTTACGAATAGTAGAATTGTAAGCATTCTTGTACTTATTTTTTTAAACCTCATTACAAACTCCCCCTTTTTATTTATAATTAATCACTCTTTTTATTTATAATTAATCACTAAATAGTAATTCTTTATACGTAAATTATAAACTTATTAAATTTAGTGTACAATGTTCCATTTAATAATAATCATAAAAGTATATCATGACGTTAACTAATCTCTGTATTAATTCTCTTCAGTAATTCTTATACTTATATAATCAAATGCTACTGCTTGTTGATTATTAATTTCATAAGATTAATCTATTAATTGACAATATTTTTCTCTCTCTATATATTGTCGAAACAAAGAAACTTAACTTTATAAATCTATTGTAAGACAAAAAAGATGACTTCTGAAAATACAGAAATCATCTTTTTTTAAATTCATCATATCATTTTTGCATACTAAAAATCACATACTTTTTACTTTATCTAATTAAACAATTATTTACCTTGTAAATATCCATCTATAGCTTCTGCTGCTTTTTTACCAGCACCCATAGCAAGTATTACTGTTGCAGCACCTGTAACGGCATCTCCGCCAGCATAAACTCCTTCTTTAGTAGTTAAGCCATTTTCATCTGCAACTAAACATTTCCACTTATTAATATCTAATCCTTCAGTTGTTGAAGATATTAGTGGATTTGGAGATGTTCCAAGTGACATTATTACAGTATCAACATCCATAACAAATTCTGATCCTTCAACTTCAACTGGTCTTCTTCTTCCAGAAGCATCTGGCTCTCCAAGTTCCATTCTTACGCATTTCATTCCTTTAACCCATCCATTTTCATCACTTAATATTTCAGTTGGATTTGTTAAAACATCAAAGATTATTCCTTCTTCTTTAGCGTGATGTACTTCTTCTGCTCTTGCTGGAAGTTCAGATTCACTTCTTCTATAAACTATATGAGCTTCTGCACCTAATCTTAAAGCAGTTCTTGCAGCATCCATAGCAACATTTCCCCCACCAACTATCGCTACTTTTTTACCTGCTTTAACTGGTGTATGATATCCTTCTTTAAAAGCTTTCATTAAGTTAACTCTTGTTAAGAATTCATTTGCAGAGAATACACCATTTGCATTTTCTCCATTTATGCCCATGAATTTAGGAAGTCCAGCACCTGATCCAATAAATACTGCATCAAATCCCTCTTCTTTCATCAATTCATCTATTGTTATAGTTCTACCTATGATAACATTAGTTTCAATCTTTACTCCTAATTTCTTAATATTTTCAATTTCAGCTTTAACAACTTTTTCTTTAGGTAATCTAAATTCAGGTATTCCATAAACTAGAACTCCACCTGCTTCATGTAAAGCTTCAAATATAGTAACATCATATCCTCTTTTAGCTAAATCTCCTGCACAAGTAAGTCCTGCAGGACCACTTCCAATAACAGCAATTTTCTTACCGTTTAATGCTTCTGTTTTTGCTAAATCTATATTATTTTTTCTTGACCAATCAGCAGTAAATTTTTCTAATTTACCTATTGCTACAGCTTCACCTTTTATTCCTAATACACACTTACCTTCACATTGGCTTTCTTGTGGACACACTCTACCACAAACCGCTGGTAATGCACTATATTTAGCTATTTCTTTAGCTGCATTTTCAAAATCTCCATCTTTAGCTTTAGCTATAAATCCTGGAATATCAATTGATACAGGACATCCTTCAACACATTTAGGGTTTTTACATCCTAAACATCTATTAGCTTCTTTTATAGCTTCTTCTTCATTATATCCTAAACATACTTCTTCAAAATTCTTAGCTCTTAATTCTGGAGCTTGTTCAGTAACAGGTGTTCTTTTCATTCTATCTTGCATATTCATTATTTATCACCTTTACATCCACAACCACCATGGCTATGAGTGTCCCCTTCTTCAATCTTTAATTGCGCTCTTCCTTCTTCACTTTTGTACATAGTTTGTCTTCTCATTGATTCATCAAAATCAACTAGATGTCCATCAAATTCTGGTCCATCAACACAAGCAAACTTAACTTCATTTCCAACAGTAACTCTACAAGCACCACACATACCTGTACCATCTACCATAATTGGATTTAAGCTAACAGTTGTTTTGATTCCAAGCTCTTTAGTTAAAGCAGCCATAAATTTCATCATTATCATAGGTCCAATAACTACTGCATGATCATATTTATTTCCTTTTTCAACCAAATCACTTAAACAGTCAGTAACTCTACCGTTAAAGCCGTATGATCCATCATCAGTTGCTATGTAAAGATTTCCTGCAACTTTTTTCATTTCTTCTTCTAATATTAAAAGTTCTTTGTTTCTAGAACCAATTATAACATCACATTTTATTCCATTTTCATTCATCCATTTAACTTGAGGATAAACTGGTGCCGCACCAACTCCACCTGCTATGAAAATAATATTTTGTTTCTTTAAATCTTCTAAATTTTCATGAACAAATTCACTTGGTTGACCTAATGGTCCAACAAAGTCACAAACATAGTCGCCTTCTTCAAAAGTTGCTAATTGTTTAGTTCCTTGTCCAACAGTTTGGAAAACTATTGTTACAGTTCCCTTTTCCTTATCGTAATCTGCTATTGTTAAAGGAATCCTTTCACCTTTTTCATCATTTTTCACAATAATAAATTGACCAGGTTTTGCTGATTTTGCTACTCTTGGAGCTTCTATATCCATTAAAAAGATATTATTTGTAAGTTCTCTTTTACTAACTATCTTATACATCATTTGTCCCCCTATGGTTTTTATCAATTTTAACTGTTTTTACATATGTAATCAATGGTTTTTATATTATAATATGTAATATTTTTCTTTTAAATCTTATTTTTTACATTAAGTTCCCAATAATAACAAAAGCTCTCTAAAGCGAGAGCTTTTGTTTTTATTAAATTATTAAAAATTAATTTTAGTTTAAATATACGTTATTAACTCCTAATATTAGAAATTAACTTTAGTTCCGTAGAATGTACATCCAAGTAATTTTTCCATTGTCTTGTCATCTATTGCTCTAGGACTTGATCCTGTACATGCATCTAATACTGCATTGTGAGCTATAAATTCAACATTAGCCTTAAAGTCTGCTTCTTCAACGCCATATTCTTTCATTGAATGAGGAATATTTAATTTATCATTGAAATCATTTATTAATTTAATTAATGAATCAGTTAATTCTGCATCATTGTTTCCTTCTAATTTTAATGCTCTAGCGATATCACCATATCTATCTTCACATTCAGTTCTGTTATATTGAATTACATATGGTAAGAATATTGCATTGGCACATCCATGAGGGATATGGAATACAGCTCCTACTTTATGAGCCATAGAGTGAACTATTCCTAGTAATGCATTTGAGAAAGCCATTCCTGCTAAACATTGTGCTTCATGCATTAAGTTTCTAGCTTCTTTATCTCCTTCAAATGATTTAACTAAATGTTCGTTTACCATTTCTATTGCTTTCATAGCTAATGGATCTGAGAAGTTTGATCTTAAAGATGCAGTATATGCTTCTATAGCATGAGTTAATGCATCCATTCCAGTATGAGCTACTAATTTAGCTGGCATTGTTTGAGCTAATTCTGGATCAACTATAGCTATATCTGGAGTTATATTAAAGTCAGCTAAAGGATATTTTATCTTTGCTTTGTAATCTGTTATTACTGAGAATGCTGTAACTTCTGTAGCAGTACCACTTGTTGATGGAATAGCTACGAATTTAGCTTTTTGTCTTAAATCTGGTAATCCAAATGGAACAACAGCTTGTTCAAAAGTAAAATCTGGGTATTCATAGAATATCCACATAGCTTTTGCAGCATCTATTGGTGATCCTCCACCCATAGCAACTATCCAATCAGGTTCGAAGTTTCTCATAGCTTCTGCACCCTTCATTACTGTTTCTACTGATGGGTCTGGTTCAACACCTTCGAATAATTGTACTTCCATTCCTGCTTCTTTTAAATAATCTTCAACTTTTTGAAGGAAGCCAAATCTTTTCATTGATCCACCACCAACTACTACGAATGCTTTCTTTCCTTTTAAAGTTTTTAGTGTTTCTAAAGATCCTTCACCATGATATAAATCTCTTGGTAATGTAAAACGTGCCATAATCTGTTCCTCCTAAAATATATCTTTATTTTCTTAATTGCTTTTATTATTTTATATATTGTTTTTTGTTATTTTAAAGTTAAACAACTTACATAAATATATATAGCAAGAACCGTGCCACATTGTTATTACTTTGTCAATCTTTTCTGTTTAAGCCATTCTTCAAACAATAAAGATATTAATAAATAAAATAATGTCCTAAAATAATACACTTATTCATAAATAAAACGTATTGTTTTAGGACACTGTCCGTTTATATTACACTTTTGCAATAAAATAATATTTTATTTTATAAAAACTCTGTTAAAAATTAGTTTATTTTCAACTTATAATACTAAAATAAAAAAATAAAGGTGGCTACTGGGATTCTAGTGCTCTATAATATTAATTTAATTTGAAGTTATTAATAACAAAATTACTATCTTCAAATGTTTTACTTGTTTTATTAGAATTAAAATCATAATAATAAATTGCATTTGACATTATAGGTACGCTTCCTTCAACATCCTCAATAATTTTAGATTTCGACGTAGTCGCTAAAAAATAAAATCCGTCTCCATTTGGTGATAATTTAGGTTTTTTTACTGAGTTAAAGTTCTCATTAGATTCTAAAAGTATTTGTTCAGTATTATTATCTAAATTTAATAAATAAATTTTATTTATTAATTTATTATTTTCTATTGTTGCTGCATCAAATATAATTTTATTCTTTTTCTCATTTACAGATATATTATCTATAAATTTTCTTGTTGAATATAATAATTCTTTATTTTTTCCATTCTCATCATATTTAAATATATTATGAATCGGATCTTGTGTAGATTCCATATCTTTAATTGAACGTTCTATTGTATATATCACATGTGCATCCTTATCCCAATAAAAATTATAAACATAAGAATCACTATCTTGATTATCCCATAATTTAATTTTATTTTCTTTCAAGTTATACACTCCAAGTGTATAACTTGTATTATCAGCAGTAAATGTTCTAAAAATTATTTTATCATTATTTAAGTCAAATATATCTCCACTATACTCATTATTTAATAAATTAACTAGTTTATTATTATTTGATAAGTCCATTTTATATATATTATATTTATTATTAACTAAATCTGAAAAATAAACGGTATCAGTCACTTTATCTATGATAAAATCGGAATAATTTTCATTTTTTCTATAAAAAATATTTTTAATTGATTTTTTATGTGTATTGTATATACTATATGTTGATTTATAGTCTTTATCAGTATACATAATAGATATATTATCATTAATATCAGTACCATAACAAAATACTTTAAATATTAAAAATATTGATATTATTATAATTACAATAAACAATAAAATTTTTTTCATAGCATTGCTCCTATCTGTTATGTTAACAATGAGCCAGATAAATTATAGTATGTGATTGAAAGCCACTGGCTTTCTTAAAAAATATATATTTAGAAATCACGTTGTGATTTCATCCTAAATTGTCAATTGTTCATTGTACATTGTCAATTCAAAAACATATCCATAGCCTTAACATGTTTACTCTACATTATACTTTTTTATTTTTAAGTATAATGTATTTCTACTTATTCCCAATACTTGTGCTACTTTAGTCATATTATGATTATAAGATTTTATAGCTTCCTTAATAGTTTTCTTTTCTAATTTCTCTAAATTAAAATTTTCTTCTTTAATTTCAAGAGTTTCACAAGTTGAATAACAACACTCATCAATAACTTTTTCAGAAATCATATCTTTTCTTTCATCATCACTATCTTCTAGTAAATCAAATGATAAAATCCCATCTAAATTAACTATATTTTCAATATAATTTTCTAATTGCCTTATATTTCCTGGCCAATTATATGATAATAAATTCTTATATAATTCTTTATTAATTTCAGGAATTCTTTTATTTAGCTTAAAAGATTTTATTCTTAAAAAATATTCTATAAGCTTTTCAACATCCCCTTTTCTTTCACGCAAGGGAGGTAATGTTATTGGAATAACGCATAATCTATAATAAAGATCTTCTCTAAATGTACCTTTTTCAACTTCTTTTTTTAGCTTTTTATTTGTAGCAGCAATTACTCTAACATCAACGGAAATTTCTTTATTTCCACCAAGCCTAGTTACCCTACCTTCTTGCAATACTCTTAAAAGCCTAACTTGCATATCAAGTGGCATTTCACCTATTTCATCTAAAAATAAAGTTCCACCATTAGCTACTTCAAACTTTCCTGGCTTACCCCCCTTTTTACCACCAGTAAATGTACCATCTTCATAACCAAAAAGTTCACTTTCTATTATATTCATAGGTATAGCTCCGCAATTTATAGCTACAAATTTATTAGTTCTTCTTAAACTATAATTATGCATTGCTTGAGCTAAAACTTCTTTTCCAGTTCCGCTTTCTCCCTGAATTAAAACAGTTGAAGGACTATTCGAAATAATTTTGCTGTTAATTACTACATTAGCAATGGCAGCGCTTTCTCCTATGATATCATTAAAAGTCCAAAAAGCTCCTGTTGGATTCTTTAAATCTCTATCTTCCTTTTCATTTATCATTGTCACAACCATTCCGATTATTTTTTCCTTATGTCTAATTCCTTTAAATTCTAGTCTAGTCTTATATTTACTTGTATGCTTAAACTTAAAGTCTTTAATCACATTATTTTTATTTATGTCTAATTCTTCAAGTATATTGCCCATATTAGGTAAAATATAATGTAATTTTTCGTGTAATAGTGATTCCTTAGGCTTATTAAACATTTCTACACCAAAACTATTAATATTTACGATCTTCTCATCTTTATCAACAATCATAATTCCTTTATCTAGGTTATCTATAATACTTTCCATATAATTATAAGTTTGAGTTAATATATTATTTATTTTCTTATTATCAAATTCATTTTCAATTGCCTTTACACCAAAAACAACTAATCCTAAAGTATGAGGATGTTTCATATTACTTCTGCCACTTAAATTTAAAGTTCCTATTATTTTACCATCAGTATCATGAATTGGTGCTGCTGAACAAGTTAAACTTTGTAATCCCTCTATATAGTGTTCATTAGCTGTTATTTGAACACAATCATCTTCTTTAATAGCAGTTCCCATTGCATTTGTACCTATATTTTGTTCATCCATATATGCACCGACTTTAAGATTAATGCAATCTAATTTGCTAGCATTTTCTTCTGCTCCTTTTATATATAAAATACATCCATTTTTATCAGTCAAAACAATAATAAATTCATTATCCATAACTGCTGAAAAAACCATATCAATGTATAGCTTTGATATTTCTATTAATTCTTTATTATCAGCTAGTATTTTTTCTAATTCTATCCCTGAAAGAATTTTTTTTGAATAACTCGATTTCTTTTCAACTCCATAATTCTCACTTCTTTTGTGAGAATCTTCAACCATTGTCTTTCTGCTCTTCATTAAAAATCTCCTGTTCACTTTTAAGTTAAACCACTCTATAATAAATTATATTTTTATGCACACACTCTTTTTAATTCTACATTTTAGATTATACTAATATGAAATCATATATAAATTATTATAACCCAACTTTTTTATTTTTTCTTTTATTTAGGCAATGTTTAAAGGTTTGTAATCTCTTTATATAATAAAATGACCAAGAAAAATCAAAATTTTCTTAGTCATTTTTATGTTTATAATTTTTTATTTTCTTGAAGAATCTCCAAGGCATGTAACTTTTACATTTCTTACGCCCCACTCACAACATTCTTCATCACTGTTAAAATATACATCAATCTTATTTCCTTTTATAGCTGCTCCACTGTCAGCTGCAACAGCATAACCATATCCCTCTATATACAAAATAGAACCATAAGGAAATACACTTGGATCAACTGAAATTGTGCTAATTCCTAGAGGATTTCTTACACATGGAATTCCGCTAGCTGTCATATTACCCGAAGAATACGCTGTAGAAGGACATATCATTTCAATATTATGATCTGTTCCATTAGAAATATATGCTTGTGCTTCATGATTAGAAAAAGTTATTGTAAGTGCATAAATGCTCATCATTGCTATTGTAAATACAGTAACTTTCTTTTTAAGATTTTTAAGAAATATTGTATCTTTATACTTCTTTAACATCCCATCTCTCCTTTTGTATTTTTATGTTACATTTTCCATTATATCATATATTTATGTAACCTCTCAATGTAAACATATACATATGGTAAAGTGGATTCTCGACTAATATTTACTTAAACCTAAATTTTATCAGACTTTAAAGCTTCAAAAATTCTATACTTTCTTTTACAAGAACAAAAGTGGCTACGCCACCCTTCAATGAACAATTTACAATTGACAATGGACAATTGTGGTTGAAAGCCGCTGGCTTTCTTAAAAAATATATATTTAGAAATCACATTGTGATTTCATCCTAAATTGTCAATTGTTCATTGTCAATTGAAAAATATATCCATAACCTTAGATTTCATCAGCCTTTCAATCTTCAAAAATTCTATAATTTCCTATACATTAAAAAAGATGATGTTTCCAAATCAAAACATCATCTTTAAAAGCTCTCTGTTTATTATTTTTCACTATATTTAGCAAACATTTTTTCTGCAATTTCTTCATTTACGTTTTTTAAGTTATTTAAATACATAAATGCACTTCCTTGATATTCTTGTCCTTCTCCAAATAAACTTATCTCATAACAATTTCTTAAAACATTAATTATACAGTTATCGTAATGATTTTCCTGACAACTCTTACATCTCTTAAGTATATCTGCTATAGCAATAATAACATCATCTTTATCATATAATTTTGTATCCATTACAGGAATATTTCCATATCCATTTTCAACATACGTGACTCTATTTTTCAAACATCCTTTTATACATTCCTTACCATATCCGATTAAACACTTTTCTTTAGTGCATGTACTACATACATCTTCTGACAAACAGCAAGGAGCTAATTTATTAACTAATTCATTAAAATTAATATCTTTAAAAGCAACACCCATTATATTTCCCTCCATTTTTAATATATCTTTTCAAACTAATATTTATGTTTTAATATAATTACATTCTAACATTTAAATTTACTTTTTTATAAATATAAAATAAATTTCTCTATTTTAAAATCCATACTACAATATCAACTTAATATAAAACATAATCTAATTTTAAATACATTTTATAATAAATTGTATTAAATAATATTTATTATCACCTTATTATTATATTATAGTATATGTTTACATTTTAATCAAATTGTGTATTACCGTTTTTTACTAATCTATAATATTATCATCAATAAAATACCACAACTTAAATATATAGCAAAAAAATTACACTTCATTAAAAATAAAGTGTAAATTTTTCTATATTCTATTTTCGCTTTTTCTTCTAGTAACTTTAAAATAGCAACTGTACTAGTTTAAGTCAACTACTATTCTTTATTTATATTTTTAATATTTGTTTATATATGCTTTAAATAAATTAGCATTTTGCTCAGTCCAATTTACTTATGCATATATAAACACAATTATATTTTAATTAATCTTCGCTCTTACCTACATCAGATAAAATCACATCTTTATTATGATCTAAAGCCCAGCTTATTCCCCAATCATTTTGGAATATAAGTAAGTTTCTATCTCTTAAATCCTTAACCTTCTTAGTATCTGAAGTTAAGTTTAACTTATCCATATCAATATTTTTATTTTCTATCCATCTTACATATCTATAAGCTAATCTATCCATTTTAATATCTACATTATATTCATTCTTTAATCTATATTCTAGAACTTCAAATTGAAGCACACCAACAACTCCAACTATAATTTCTTCCATACCTATATGAATTTCTTTAAATACTTGTATTGCGCCTTCTTGAGCAATTTGAGTTACACCTTTTATAAATTGTTTTCTCTTCATAGTATCAACTGGTCTCACTCTTGCAAAATGTTCTGGTGCAAATATTGGGATTCCTTCAAACTTAAATTTCTTTGATGGAGCACATAATGTATCCCCTATTGAAAATATACCTGGATCAAATACCCCAATTATATCTCCTGCATAAGCTTCTTCAACAATTTCTCTATCTTGAGCCATAAATTGTTGAGGTTGAGCAAGTTTAATCTTCTTTCCGCCTTGCATATGATATACATCTTCACCTTTGTTAAACTTACCTGAACAAATTCTCATAAATGCAATTCTATCTCTATGAGCTTTATTCATATTAGCTTGAATCTTAAATACAAAAGCTGAGAATTTATCTTCAAATGGGTCAATAACCCCTTCTGATGAGTTTCTTGCAAGTGGTGATGTAGTCATTTTTAAGAAATGTTCTAAGAATGGTTCTACACCAAAGTTTGTTAATGCTGAACCAAAGAATACAGGAGTTAATTCCCCACTTCTTACAGCCTCTAAATCTAAATCATCTCCAGCAATATCTAAAAGTTCAATATCTTCCATTAACTTATCATGAAGTGCTTCTCCTAAAATTTCTCTAAACTTAGGATCATCTGCTGAACCCTCTATAGCTTCAACTTCATTTTGACCATGGTTTCCTCCATTAAAGGCTATGATTCTATTATTATCTCTTTCATATACACCCTTAAAGTCCTTACCAGAACCAATTGGCCAGTTCATTGGATAAGTTTTAATTCCTAATTCATTTTCAATATCATCAAGTAAACTAAATGGATCTCTAGCTTCTCTATCCATTTTATTTACAAAAGTAAATATAGGCATTTCTCTTAAAGAAGCAACATGGAATAACTTTCTTGTTTGATCTTCTATACCCTTTGCAGCATCTACAACCATTACTGCGCTATCTGCTGCCATAAGTGTTCTATATGTATCTTCTGAGAAGTCTTGGTGACCTGGAGTATCTAATATGTTGATACAGTGATCATCATAGTTAAATTGCATAACAGATGAAGTAACTGAGATACCTCTTTGTTTTTCAATTTCCATCCAGTCAGAAACTGCATGTTTAGATGCCTTTCTTGCTTTAACAGAACCTGCAAGTCTAATAGCTCCTCCGTATAATAAGAACTTTTCTGTTAATGTAGTTTTTCCCGCATCGGGATGGGAAATAATCGCAAAGGTTCTTCTCTTTTCAATTTCTTTTATATAATCAGCCAAAAGTAAATCCTCCCTAATTTAAAATTTCATTAATTATATTATAAACATTCTTAAAATTTATTGTTTCTTAATAATATTATCTATATTAAAATATGTCCAAATACACTAAATACATTCAATATATTGACTAAAGTATTATATCACAAAATTTGCACCCCTGGGGTACATTTTTTCCCAAACGGTTAAGTCCAAGCTGGTGACAGTCACCAGCTTGGACTTATAACATTTAATTTTAATGAGTACCTTTCTCCAGCTTTAATTTATCTGCTGCTAAAATTGCATCATCACTTTGCTTTATTTTTGTTTGGGCTATAACTGCATCATTAAATGCTTTTTTAATTCTAGCTTTTCCGCTTTCATCTACTGCAAAAGCACTTATTTTTCCTGCATTATAAACAGCTTTTGCAACTTCTATTTTATATTTATCATCACTTAAATTATTATACCCATCAATATTTAATCCAATAGAAATTAAATAATGACTATTAGGATTGCCAGGACTAAATAATTCCCTAAGTTTTGTATAAGTTGAATCTGTAGCATCAGCCTTCATTGCCTCATTAATAGCATTTACTGACTCTAATACTGCTTGATCAATTTTATTAACATAAAAACTTCCTGATGATTCACGCTCTAATGCTCCTATTGTGATTTTAATTTTATATTCACCTTTATCTAGTCCTGTAAAGTCAGCTGTAAGATTTCCATGCTCATCTATTTTTACATCTTCTTTTTCTTTTGTAGCTACTAGAACATCATTTTTAAACAACTCAACCTTTTTATCTTGTCCATTATAGCCATATACTTTAGCTATAATAGTAGCTTTACCTAAATTATCACTTGGAGATTTTCCATTTATATCTATAATTATTAATTCTTTTGGAGTAACTTTGCAAGTTACTTCTATTTTTCCATAAGTTTTTAAATTTTCAATTGAATATGAGGCTGAAGTTGATTTTTCTTCTCCATCATATGACTTCCATAAATAGGAGAATTCTTTTGTATAATAACTATTAGCATTCACGTCAAGAATAATCTCGTTTCTTGATTTATTGATATCATTAATACTTGGTATATAAAGTATTGCATCACCAGAATTTATTTTCTTATATCCATCTATAGTATTTCCATATTTAGAATTAATATCACAGCTTACAATATCCGGTTTTATAGCTTCAAACCTAACTGTATAATAATATAAATCCTTGCTTTCTGTTTTATCATTTATAATTATCGTTTGGCCAGTATCTTCTCCATCAACTAGTATCTTATATTCACCCTTAGTTAAAGTTGCCTTATAAGAACTTTCTCCACCTCGTTCAGCAATTATTGGAGATGATAATCCCTTTTTAAATCTTACTTCTTTTCTAAAATCACTCCATTTAAATTCATCTTTTTTGCTTACATCTTTTTCAGTATAATTCTTATAAATATTTATTGTTGTTAAATATGCTCCCACTAAATTAGCTTTACAAGAATTTAAATAATTTATTGCACGTTCTACATTTGATAAATTAGCTTTATCATTATTTTCAATTTCCTTGGCATTCATTAATGCCGAAATATAGCTAATCCAACTTTCTTTAGTATTCTTATCTTGTTGTTCGATTAATTTATTTCTTAAATCTCCATCAGAATACTGAGCATTTATAGTTTTAGTTAACTTTTCCTTTGCTTCTTTTAATTTATTATCTGATTCTATTTCATTTTCTTTTCTTTCCTTCAATCTAGCTTGTTCAGTGACAGCTCTATCAAACATTCTAGCAATACCCATTGCTTCATTTTCTAGTTCTTTTTTATCCACATTAGTAAGGTTATTAATATCAATATTTCCTGATATATACTTATTAGAATTTAAATCATCATAAATTGATTTTGCAACTTCTAATTGATAAGTTTGCTCTTTATCAGGCTTAGATGACAAATTTAGCTCATTATACTTATTGTATTGAGATTCATTTACACCAATTGATACCATACAACTTGTAGTTAATTGATTTTTAATAGATAATATCTTGTCCTGTTCATTAGTTCCAGCTTTTGAGGCACTATTTATTTTTTCAACTGCCTCACCTAACTTCATATCAAATTTCTTTACATAAGCATTAAAGTCCTTGGTTACTGGAGTAGAATTCCCTTTAGATATAGTCGCTGTTAATTTAACTACTTCTGTTCCAGCACCATTTATTCTATTTACTTTACCTGTAGTAGCATCTATTATATTTGAATCTGATGACTTCCAAGTAATAACGCTACCGTGTGATCCCTTTGTAGGTAAACTTAAATCTTCTGTTACTAAACTTATATCTTGTAATCTAAGTTCATTCATATCTTTTATAACATCACTACTCGCTACTTCATCCTTTGATAATATAATAAACTCAGATGAATTAGAATTTACTTTTCCAACTGTTACCTTTGCATAATATGTTCCTTTTTCAACGCCTGTGAATGTGAATTTTATATAGCCACTTCCACCTATGTTAAGATTTTGAGTTTTCTTAACCTCATCAGTCTTTTTATCTATTAAATCAATGGTTGCCTCAGTTAATCCAGCATAATTAGTTGCCTTTGCACTTACTTTAACATTACCAATATCCGATTCATTCTCACCTACTGTTACTTGTACATTATTTACAATTACAGAATTACTATTTGAAGAAGATGAATCTCCTGAACTAGAATTATCAGATGAGCCTTCTTTAATCCATTTTGCATATACTTTCATATTAGATCTTATTTTAGTATCTTCTGTAAACTCCTTATCAAAGTCATCATCTTTATACCAACCATCAAATTTATAACCATCCTTTGTAGGTTCCTTTGGTAAGTCTATCGTTTTTCCTGATTTTATATTAGTTATAGCTGAAACGCTACTTCCACCATCAGTATTAAAAGTAACTTTATATCTAACTTTTATTGTTTCAACATCCTTAAAAATTTCATCTTCTGAATCAGAATCACTTGATGAATCTCCTGAATTAGAGTATGCTGGCTTAGATCCATATGGTAATAAATTATTTCCATTATCAAAAGTCTTAATAGGTGCCGGAATTTTATCTCCTATTGCATAACCTTGATTATTGAATTTATAACTCTGACCATTTATAGATACATTTCCTTTTTGCATAATACCTCTATCATCAAATGCATAAATTTTTCCATCTATTTCAACTATTCCATTTTGCATTACACCGTTAGAATCAGCATAATACCAATAGCCCCAATCATTTATCCAACCAGTCCTCATTACTCCGCTATAATCAAAATAATACCAATTTCCATTTATATTTTTCCAGCCAATTGCATTATGTCTATTTTCCATCCAATTCCAATTTCCTAAATAATCTTTTGTCCACGTTGCCGATGCCTTAATAGGTATAAATGTTATTATAGTAGTTGCTGTCAATACTGATGCCAATACCTTTCTCAAAAGCACATTTTTCATTATTATCCTCCATCTTGTAAACTTTCTTTCTAAAATATTACTATTTAATATTTAAATTACTAAATAGTAATATTTTATAATATAATCATAACAAACTTTACTTGTGATTTGAAGGACATCCTAACAAAAATCCCACACAGCCACAAACAATATCTCTTAATTGAGATATTATGGGAATATCCGGATTAGAAACTTGTATGAAATCTCTTACCAAAAGTAATAGTATCATAGAAGCTAATCCAATTATGAAAACAATAATAATTTGTTCTTCACTTGCACGGTTCTGCTTATTTTCACCATCTAAATGTTCATTATTATTATTTATAATTACCTTCTTATTATCATTCAAATAAGCTTTATTACTGTTTTTATTCTCTAAATAGCATTTATTACTTTCTTTTTCATCTAAAATTTCTTTTTTATTTTTCACAAAATTTGAACTTATAAAATATCCGAATATAGATGCAATAGTAGTCCTTACTATTATATCTATTGCATTTACTGTCTCTTCAGAATTTATTCCATTACCACCTATAAATAGATCAAATGTTACATGAATAAATATAATTATCATAAATATAATTAAACATTTATCTCCTAAACATATTTTACTTAATATTTTCTTTAAATATGAAAATCTCTTTTTCAAAATTAAGCACCTCAATTAAAAAGAACTACTTTTTAATTTTATATTATGAAAAAAAAATCACAAATGATATAACTATAATCATTTTAGTGTTATTAAGTGAGAGTCGGAATTTTATATTTCGCTCCTCCAACTTACTCAGCGACTATCAGAAGTCAAGTTTCCTTTTTTACATTCCGCCCACTTTACTTATGCATATATCAACATTCTGCTAAAACATAACATAATTTCAAAGCAAAAATTTATGAGCTGTTATACTAATCTTTAATAAGAAAATTAAGTATAATAGCTCATAAAAAAATAATTTTTTAATTTATACTGAATATTCAATTGCCATATTTCTGCCTAAAGATTTTGCCATATATAGTGCTTTATCTGCCTTTTTTACACCTTCAAAAAAATCAAATTCATCTTTATTGAATTCATAAACACCAAGACTTAATGTAACACGATTATGTTTTTTACTAGTTAAATAATAATATTTATAATTTTCTACACTCTTCCTAATTCTATCCGCAATTTTTTTAGCTTCTTCTAAATTTATATTTGGTAATAATACCAAAAATTCTTCTCCACCATATCTTCCTAAAGAGTCCGTATTTCTAATTTCACTTTTTATTATTGCGCTAACATCTCTTAAAACAATATCACCTATGTCATGACCATAGTTATCATTGATTTTTTTGAAATAATCAACATCAATCATTATTATAGAAAACTTATCTTTTGTTTCCAATCTATTATTTAAAATGTCCTCTCCTTGAGTTAATATAACATTTCTATTAAGCATTCCTGTTAATGAATCATACTTTGCAAAATGCTCAACTGCATTAAATATTTTACCATTTTGAAGTGCAATGGCTATATAAGATGACAAGATTTTTAGTTCATTTAACTCATTTCTTGTATACGCATTTTTTCTATAACTTTGAACACTTATAACACCTATGGATTTATTTTTAATAATTATAGGAATATATAGTATTGAGTACGGAACTTTCTTGTATTTATTAACATTAAATTTTCTTACATACTTAATATGTTCATTTTCAATATTGTTAATTAAAATTTCTTTTTTACTTTTAAAACAGTACACACCAAAACTATTTTTATCGTCAAGAGAAATAGAACATAAATTTTTAACATCACCATTTTCTATAAACAATTTATATTCTAATATACTTTTTTCTTCATCAAATAAAGCAATTCCAAATATATCAGTATCAATTAGCTTTTTAACCTCAATATAAATAGTATATAGTAATTTATCTATATCTAATATGGAAATTATTTCTTTTCCTAATTCTGAAATACGCTCTATCTTATTATATAATTCTCTATATACATTTGCTTTCTCTTCTAAATTCCTATATTTAAAAATGCTAAACCAGCTACTGCTGTGTAAATCATATACTCTTTTTTCATACTTATCATAATCTTTCATTGCTTCAAATGCTTCTTTATATTTTCCTAACTTTTCATAGATACTACTTAATTCTTTATAAACCTGTGATTTTAAAGTAATAAAGTTTGTTTCTTCTAATAAATTAAGACATTCTAAAAACTTTTTTTCTGCTAAAATATAATTTTCATTATATAAATTGCACTGTCCCCATCTTATTAATATTTTTGCTCTTAAATAATTGTCATCTTGTCTAAGAATTTCTAATGATTCTTCAAATAATTTTATTGCTTCACATTCTTCATTCTTTCTATATAAAATATCTGCAATTATAGATAATAATTCTACCTTATACATTTTAGTCTTATTTTTTTCTATAATTTTCAATGCAAATGTCGAATAATTAAATGCTCTTTCTAAGTCATTTATAGACAGTGAACATTCTGCTAAAATCGTACACATTAATATTTCATGTTTAAAATTAAATTCACTTTTATATGCTTTAAGCTTTTTGAGTGTGTTAATAGCTTCATCATAATTATACGAGTCAATATATGCATATGATATATTAAGTAGTAATACTATAGATAATTTCTTATTTCCTAATTTTCTTGCAATGTCAGCTCCTCTTAATGCATTAATTATAGCTAAATCAAATTGCCCTATTTTTAAATAGTCAACAAGTAGTGCATTGCATGTTACACTAACACCCTCTAGTTCTTTAATTTTTTCAAAATATTCTTTTGACATTAAATGTAATTTTATTGCCTTTTCAAAATTACATTCAAGTTGTTCACACCATCCAATATATATTAAGCACCAATGCTCTGCTAATTCATAGTCAAGCTTTCTTGAAATATCTAAAAGATACTCCATAACACTTTTTACATAATGCGGATCATATTCAATGTTATGAACTGCAAATGCTCTAAAGTATTCCATATAATTTTCATTATTCATAAACTCCTTAATGTGTTCTTGTAATTCAGGAAACTTCATAAACAGTTAACCTCCATGTCAAATCATTAAGTCAATAAAAAAATCGATAAATCCACTATGGAGCTGTCGATTTTTTACGCATCTGCCTTTTCAAACGTATGTGAAAAAACTTGGCAAGCGACTAAATTCTTTTTTTATTCTTTAGATGACATTTCTTCAACTTTAACCAAAATTATAATTTAAGTTATCCACTGATTTCACTATATTATAATTGCTAAAGAATAAAAAAATCAGTTAAAATTTGCTGAACCATTTTTATTGAAATTATAAGTATATCCATCTATAGTTTTAGTAGTTGTATTCATTGTTCCATCTTCATTAAAATAATAGTACTTATTATCTTTATATAGCCAACCTGTTCTCATGGTACCAATATAATTTATATAGTACCAATTGCTCTTATAAAATAACCATTCTCCACTTTTCATACTTCCATTTGTATTAAAATAGTACCATTCTTTTTCATAATTTAACCATCCTGTATGCATTTTTCCATTTGAATCTGCAAAATACCTATTTTGATTATATGTTATCCATCCAAATTTCATCTCACCGCTTTCTTCTAATAAATACCAATTTCCTTCATCACGAATCCAGCCTCTTTCCATAACTCCAAATGAATTTAAAAAATACCACTTATCGTTATATTTAACCCATCCAGTTCTCATCTTTCCATCGTATCCCAAATAATACCATTCATTATCTTCCAAAAACCAACTTGTCTCTCTTTCACCATTAGCTGCTGAATAGTACCATTCATTATCTACACAAATCCATCCAGTCTTCATATTTCCTTTTTTATTAAAATAAAAATAATTATCATATTTTATATCATAAAACCATTTATCTTTTATAGGTTCTCCTAATAAATCGTTATATCTCCATCTTCCATTAACCATTACCCATTGATTAGGTTTTTTAACTGAATTTATAGCATTAGAAACATCTGGAGATATTGGAATTCCTACATACATACCTAGCTTATATTCCTTTGACTTATTAGTTTCAGTATCAATAACATTGATTTTAATTTCATATTTTCCTATTCCGCTAAATCTTATTCTAATAAGATTAGGATAATCAAGTTCAGTCCCATTAACAACTACCTTGTAATTTTTCTCCTTTGGAATAGCCTTAAGTAAAACTTTGGATATATCCTCATCAATATCAATATTATAGGAACTATTTTCCCTTTGAAATCCAATACTACTTGAATCAATATTTATATCATTTAATAAATAATTAAATTCATCTCCGCCCCTATATATGTATATATAATACTCATTTATTTTATTATTATTTTTATCACTAACCTCTATTTCAATTTTGTTTTTTCCAATTTCTAAAGGTACTAATTTCTTATACTTATCATCTCTTGTTATTACGTCTCCATCAACTTTAACTATATAGCTATAGTCTTCTGGCTTAGCTTTAATTAATATATCTTCAAGTGATTTATCAACATCTAAAACATAAGAATATTTTTCTTTCTGAAAATCAATATGACATTTATCACTTAAATATATATTTTCTAAATATACTTTACTCTCAGCATAGTTCTTGCTTGCAGCATATACCTTCTTATTAACTAAATCCATATATTCTAACGATCCAAATAATGAAAATATATTAATAACTAAAAACGACATAATAATATTTCTAAAAGAATTCTTCAAACCTATCTCACCGTCTCTCTAAATACTTTAGTACTATTAATTTTACCATTTTAAACATTGATAGTAAATTAACATTAGCTTAAGATAATATTAAGGTTTAAAAATTAAGTTGTGTTTTAAAGTCATGTTGATATATGCAATAGTTAAAGTGGCATTGTAATTGGATTTTGAGAATAGTTAAGTGAGAGTCGGAATTTTTATATTTCGTTTCTCGAACTTACTCAGCGACTAAAAGGAGTCGAGTTTCATTTTTAATTCACATTTACTGCTTGTCTCAATTTTAAATTGGGAGCAAGCTAAAATGGGACTATACTCATTTTAGTATTCCTAAGTTCAATTACTCAGTCCACTTTACTTATAAATATATCAATATTTTTTAAAACATACTAATTATAGTTTTTTAATCTCTTCAAATAATTCTAAAGCTGCATTTTTAGGACCATTCTTCTCTTCTCCACATACTCCTAAACAAGTTTTAATTTGACCAACTTT
>NZ_JAMQHY010000028.1:16162-51683 GCF_023845705.1 Clostridium sp. ZBS15 | reverse complement strand
CAAAAATATTTACAGCCTCGGTTTTAATTAAAAAAAGACAGTATATAATTTTGTTTTCACACAAAACTATATACTGTCTCTATTCTTTTCTTAACCATCCTGCTGGTTCTCTTTTGCCACCAACATAATATTTATTGCCTATGAAAGTTAGTTCAAATTTATCACGAGATTCTTGTCCCATATTTTGTTGAACCACTTCTATGTAATCATCACCTACTTCTGAAATTATTACTACATGTCCATAATTTGTATCTGTAAAAACTAAAAGATCATCTTTCATAGGTTTTTCATTATCACCATTTTTATATTGATATAATCCTCTTTTTTCATTTAATGCACCTTGTTCCAATTCCTGATCAAAAAAATCTTTTGCATTTCCATATACATCTGGCATTTTGTGGGCTTTTGCTTCATAAAAAAATCTCTTTATATATTCTACACATTGCCATTTATAGCCATAATAGTATCCATCATTACTATAGCTTTTACCATGATTTTTACCATAGTCACTACCATTATAATAGACATCAACACCTTCATATGTGTCTAAAATAAGCCCTATTCCATTTTTCTTATCTTCAATTTCTCTATAAATTTTAAGTGATGCAAAGAGGCCAATACTAACTATGATTAGTAGGGTAAAAATTATAATTAGATTACGATATAACTTTTTCATAATAAACTCCTTCTATGATAATATTTTAATTCTAATTTTATCTATTCATAAATTGTAAGTTTAAATTATTTATCAATCTAATTATTTTACCCTAAAACAGTAAATATAACAATATTATGGTTATATATATTGTATAATAGATACTATTTTTATAAAAAGAAATAGTCGTATTAAGAGGTGAAAAATTAAAAAGCCAGTAAGCAAGGGTAAGAATCTCAAGTTTACTGGCTTTCTTTAGTGGAGGCACCACCCAGATTTGAACTGGGGAATAAAGGTTTTGCAGTTCTTTGGTGTATATTTTTTTAATCGTTGTAAATCAGCTTAAACATTATAACAATTAGGGTGTGCATCGATAAATAAAGTTATTTGTTATGGATAATATTTTTTACGTTATAATCTGTTTGTGAAGAATTTTGTGAAAAATAATTTAATAGTTTATGATATACTACTAATAAAGATCCAATACTCTTATTTGAAATATTAACATTAGAAAAATTGTTGTATACCTATTGGAAATATAGGATAGAATTAAAATAATCAAAGAGGGAAAGGAGTAATATTATGAAATGGAATGATGTTCGAGCTATATATCCTAATCAATTTGTTCTTTTAACAAGTCTGCAAGAACATATTGAGAATAATAAAAAGTATATAGATGATGTTGCTGTTGTAAAGCCATTAAAAGATGAAGAGGCTGGTGATGTATTAGTAAGGTGCAAGGGTAAAAACTTTGTGTTTCATACATCGAAAGAAAGTCTAGAGATGGAAATAGTACAAATGCCAATACTAAGAGGTATAGCAAGATGAAGCTGAGATATGAATATGGACTGTTATTTACAGATATAAAAATTGAGTACAATGGAAAGATAGTAAAAGTAAATGATGTTGTAGTAGATACTGGAGCAGCACACACTATAATTGACCCTGATGTTGTTCATGAAGCTGGAATTAAGGCGGAAGGAGGAGATAAGTTTATTACTATGTATGGTGTAGGTGGAGAGCATTATGCATATAGAAAGAATATTGACTGTATAGAGATTGGCGATGGAAAGTTGAATGATGTATCTTTGGATTTTGGAATTATTGATGAAGACGGTATTATTAATGGATTACTGGGGTTAGACGTTTTAATGAAATTAGGAATAAAAATTAATCTTGATAAATTAGAATTGGAATAGGATAGAGAAGAATTGCTCTAACCACAAAGGGGCTGCTACAAAACTAACTTAAAAAGTTAGTTTTGTAGCAGCTCAATTTTGTTATAAAAATAAAAAATGTGAATTCCGAAGAATCCACATTCATTGTATAATTAAGTTATGCAAAAACAAAAATCATACACTAAAGATTATAATGAATTTAATTAAAATTATCAACTTATATTACCATTAAATTTAGAAAATTTAATACCAGAAATAAATTTGATGAATTAAAGGCTATGTATGGGTATGTTAAATCTTAATTGATAAATTTATAAAAACATACGTTAACAGATTAGAAATCGTAAGATATTTAAAAATAAAGGGGAAGAATATAAAGTATTCAAGTCCTATAGTTAATTTAGACAGTTGTAGAACATTAATTACTCCATAACCAAAATGTTCATATAATAAAACTGGAAAAAATGAATGAATTATTAGAACTGTTTTGGAGTTGTAAAAATAAATATTTTGTAGATGAAAATAAATTAAATGATTATATAAACAGTGAAGAATTTATGCCAAGTATATTTTTAGATAAAAAAGTATATAGATCTATGAGAAGGAGTATGGTAAATAGTACAGGGCAATATATCAGAAGTTCACAAGTATCTGTTAATGCACTATTTCTAGCTGAATATATGTGTGAAGTTGATAAAAACCATAAGACATTTATTCGCAGAAAAAATGGAACTAATTATACTGAAACACATCATTTAATACCTATTAGCAGACAAAATGAATTTGAGAATTCTTTAGATGTAGAAGAAAATGTAATATCTTTGTGCAGTAACTGCCATAATCTATTGCATTATGGAAAGAATTTTGAAAATGTACTGAAGATGTTATATGAGAAAAGAAAGGATTTACTAAAGAATGTTGGATTAGAGATATCATATGAAAAATTATTATCATATTACATTTGATGTTTTTAACCCTAAATTAATTATGATATATATTATTTAAACTGATAATAAAAAATTAAGTATTTAACCATTTATAAATATTTATCAGTGTATGTGAAGAAAACGTGAAGAAAATTAAAAAACTTAGAAAAATTAAAAAGCCAGTAAGCAAGGGCAAGAATCCCAAGTTTACTGGCTTTCTTTAGTGGAGGCACCACCCAGATTTGAACTGGGGAATAAAGGTTTTGCAGACCTCTGCCTTACCGCTTGGCTATAGTGCCATAGATTTTTATTTATCCATCTAATAATATATATGCAATATTTATTATTTTTGTGCTTTAAAATTCATACTTTTTAAATTATTTAGGTAGTAATGGTATTCTACTACTTTCTTAATATAATGTATGATAAAAGTTATATAAAAAGAACAGAATTCATAATTAAGAATAAATGATGTAATAATATTTGTTATAAATTGATAGTTTGAGTAGAATTTCTATTTATATCAAAGTTATAAAGTTGAATTAATGTTAATTAGAGTATAAAATTATATTCACTAGAACATGTATTAATGAGGTAATAAATGATTAAAAAACTTATAATTGTTAACGGAACAATGGGAGTAGGTAAGAGTACTATATGTGAAAATCTTCATAAAGCTTTGCTTAATTCAGCGTGGCTTGATGGAGATTGGTGTGCTATGATTAATCCTTTTATCCCTAGTAATGAAAATAAAAAAATTGTTATAAATAATATTACTCATATATTAAACAACTTTTTAGAAAGTTCATCAATTGAGTATGTAATATTTAATTGGCTTATTGAAAGTGATGAGATTATGGATTCAATACTAGATAATATAAATTTGAAGAGTTTTAAACTCTATAAAATAACATTGACTTGTGGAAAAGAAGAACTTTTAAAAAGAGTTGGTAGGGATATTTTATCTGGAAAAAGGGATAGAAATTCATTAAATAGGAGTTTAGAACGCTTGGCGTTGTATGATAAAATGGATACTTTAAAAATAGATACTACAAATAAAGAAACAAAAGCAATAATATATGAAATAATAAGTGAAATTTTAAATATTAGATAAACATCTATAGCATATTACATCATCACCTATACTAATTCTGTTATAACTTAAATTAACACTAGTTTTTAATGCTTAAATTCAAATATTTCTTGTATGCGAGAGTTTAATTTTTTAATACACAACACATATTTATAATATTAAAAATAAAAAACTTGCATCAATTAATTAGATTATAAATATTCATAAACATAAGTTTAATATATTTGTAACTGTTAATATATATTGAAATGATATAATAATACTATTATTTGTAAATTGATGGAGGTGGTGTTGTATGAGGAATATTTATGACATTTTATTAGGTTGCATATTAATTATATATGTATGTATAGTTAATATTCTCAGTAGTTCAAAAATTGCATTTAGTTTACCTATTTTTATTTTAGGTATCATACTTGTTTTATATCATTTTATAAAACAAAAATTGGCTTTTAATAGATATTTCATAAAAATTAATAAAGTAATGAAATTTTTTATATGTATAGGGCTTGTATTATTTCTTGCTATAGAGATAGTAATAATCTCATGTCCAAAAAGCAATAAAGAAAACACTGATTATATAGTAGTATTAGGTGCAGGTTTAAATAATGGGAATCAACTTAGCTATATTTTAAAATCTAGACTAGATAGTGCTTTACAATGTATAAATGAATTTAATAATAATAGTTATATTGTTGTTTCTGGTGGTAAAGGGAATGATGAAAGAATTTCTGAAGCAGAAGCTATGAAAAGATATTTAGTAGAGCAAGGTATTTCTGAAGATAAAATATTAATGGAAGATCAGTCAAAAAATACATTCGAAAACTTTAAATATTCTAAAAAGCTAATTGAAGATCACAGCAAAAAAAGTATTGATAATTTAAGTGTTAAGATAGTTACAACTGATTTTCATGGATTTAGAAGTAAAATGCTAGCAAAGAGAAATGGATATAATGAAGTGAAATTATATACAAATAAAACTATATATTATCTTATACCAATATGCTATACTAGAGAAGCTTTTGCAGTAGTAAAGAGTTTTATATTTGATATATAATTACAATAAATTAAAAGAAGTTAGAAGCAAATAATGAAAATAGGACATGTATAAACGATATTACCTTCGTTTATGCATGTCCTATTTCTTATACAATTTCTTTACCAAAAGGCATTAAAGATAATTTTGCTAGTTTTAATGATTGAACTGCAAAAGGTATTCCAACTATAGTAATACATAATAATAATGCACTTAAAAGGTTAGAAATACAAAGTCCTAATCCACCAAATATAATCCATAATATATTTAAAAGAAAGCTTATGCCACTAGAATCAGTTTCTACAACTTCTTTTCCAAAAGGCGCAAGTTGCAATCCTGCCATTTTAAAACATTGAAGACCAATAGGAATGCCGATTATAGTTATGCACCAAAAGATACCTGTGAAAAACCAACCAATTGCATTAACAAATCCTCCAAAAATAAACCAAATAATATTTCCTAAACAACTCATTAATAATACCTCAAATCTACTAATATTTTTTACTAATATATTATACTAGGATTTTAAAATTAAAGTGTAATAAATCATACTATTTAAGCTTAAATTAAGGTTTTAGTTATTTTAGAATAGTTTGCACTTAATATTTGTGTCAATATATGAACAAGTTAAAAATCAGAGAGAGTAATTCTTATCATATAAATGACATGCAACAGTATGTCCATTTTTTAATTCCACAAGCTTAGGCTGGATTTCTTTACATATATTTGTGCAATTTGGACATCTAGTATGAAATCTGCATCCTTTTGGAGGATTTATAGGGCTAGGCACATCTCCAGATAATATAATTCTTTCTTTTTTTATTTCAGGGTTAGGAACAGGTATTGCAGAAAGCAAAGCTTTGCTATAAGGATGAAGTGGAAAAGAATATAATGAATTTACATCTCCAATTTCAACGATTTTACCAAGATACATAACTCCAACTCTATTACTAATGTGTTTAACAACATTTAAACCATGAGCTATAAACAAATAAGTAAATCCTAATTCTTTTTGAAGATCAGATAAAAGATTTAAGATTTGAGCTTGAATTGAAACATCTAGTGCAGACACAGCTTCATCACATACAATAAGTTTTGGACTAACTGAAATTGCTCTAGCAATTCCAACTCTTTGTCTTTGACCACCACTAAATTCATGTGGAAATCTATCTTTGTGATAAGATGACAATCCAACATAATTTAAAAGTTTATCAACTTTTTTCTCAAGTTCGACTCCACTTGCTATATTATTAACTTTCATAGGTTCTTTTATAATATCACCAATTTTCATTCGTGGATTTAATGAAGCATAAGGATCTTGAAAGATAATTTGAATGTTTTTGCTTATGTCTTTTCTATTATTTTTTCTAATAGCATTAATATCTTTTCCTTCAAATAGTATTTCTCCATAAGTAGAGTGCAGTAAATTAACTAATAGTCTTCCCATAGTAGACTTTCCACAGCCAGACTCACCAACAATTCCTAAAGTTTCACCCTTGTATATATCAAATGAAACATCATCTACTGCTTGAACGTATTGAGGTTTTTGAAAAAATCCTGAGGAACCAACAGGAAAATATTTTTTTAAGTTTTTAATTTCCATTAACTTTTCCATCTATTTTTTCCTCCTTTTTTTCATCATATAAAAAACATCTAATTTCTCTATCACCTAAAGAAATTAAAGGCGGCTGAGAAGTAGCACATTTTTCTATACATTTTTCACATCTATCTCTAAATGCACATCCAGTTGGTAATTCTAATGGATTAGGAACCGTTCCAGGAATTATAAATAATTCTTCAACCTCTTCATCTATTTTAGGAATAGAACTAAGAAGTCCTTTTGTATATGGATGCTTAGGATCACTGAAAATATCTTTTACCGAAGCGTTTTCAACGACTTTACCGCAATACATAACCACAACTCTATCTGCAACCTCAGCTACTACTCCTAAATCATGAGTTATAAGTAAAATAGAAGTATTTAATTTTTCCTTTAATTTTAGCATAAGTTCTAATATTTGAGCTTGTATGGTAACATCCAGTGCAGTAGTAGGCTCATCAGCTATTAAAAGTTCAGGGTTACAGCTAAGTGCCATAGCGATCATAACTCTTTGTCTCATTCCACCGCTTAATTGATGAGGATAACAGTCTATTCTTTTTTCTGGAGAAGGAATACCAACTAAATTTAACATTTCAATTGATTTTTTACGAGCTTCTTTTTTATTGCATCCTGTATGTTTCATAACAGCTTCACTAATTTGTTTTCCGATAGTAAAAACAGGATTTAAAGAGGTCATTGGTTCTTGAAAAATCATGGATATATTTTTACCACGCAAATTTTGCATATCTTTTTCTGACTTTTCTAGCAAATTTTCTGATTTAAATAATATCTCTCCAGATATTTTGGTTTTACTTGTTTTAGAATGAAGTCTCATTATAGATAGGGAAGTAACACTTTTACCACTACCAGATTCACCAACTAATGCAACGACTTCACCTTTCTTTATATTAAAATCTACACCATTTACAGCAGATATTGTACCTTTTTTAGTTATAAATTCTGTCTTTAAATTTTTTACATCAAGTAGCATTAAATTGTACCCCCTTTATGAATTGAGTTTAGGATCTAAAGCATCTCTAAGACCATCTCCAAATAAATTAAAAGCTAATACTGTAAGCGTTATTGCAAGGCCAGGAAATAAAATTATATGAGGAGCATTATAAAAATAGCTTCTTCCAGATCCAAGCATAGTACCCCATTCTGCAAAGGGTGGTTGTACTCCAAGTCCAAGGAATCCAAGAGCAGAAGTTTCTAATATTGCCGTTGAAATACCTAAAGTAGCACGAACTATTATTGGAGATAAAATATTGGGAAGTACATGCTTAAAGATTATAACAAAGTCATTGTTTCCAATAGCTTTTGCGGCTTGTACATATTCACTTTCACGAACAGAAAGCACACAACCACGTACTATTCGAGCATACTCAGGTATTGTAACTATGCTGATTGCTATAACTGCTTTATCAATACCTTTTCCTAAAGCACTCATAAAAGCAATTGCTAAGAGTAAAGAAGGAAAAGCTAAAATTATATCCATTACTCTCATTAAAAACATATCAATCTTACCACCGAAGTAACCACAAATAGAACCTATTATTGTTCCAATTGATAGAGCTATGGAAACAGATATAATACCAACTCTTAATGAAATTTTTGTTCCATCAATAACTCTACTAAATATATCTCTACCTTGTTCATCTGTACCAAAAAAATGCTGCGCAGATGGTTTTTGAAGTGAATTTGATAATTCTCCAGTATAAGGATCATAAGGCATTATATATTTGTCTAATATAGCAACTAATAGAATTAATAAAATAAATATTAAACCTACTAATGCAGCTCGATTTGATATTGTTAGTTTGAAGAATTTTTTAAATCTATTCCATTTTGTGTTTTCATATAAGTTCACTTCATCTATAGAATCTGAATTTTCTTGTATTAAATTAGTATCCATAATAATATATACACCCCTTTTTTAAGAGTACTTTATACGAGGATCTATATAAGCATAAAGTAAATCAACAAATAGATTTACTAATACAAATATTATTGCCATTATAATTACAGCACCTTGAACAACAGGATAATCAGCTTTTAATATAGCGTCTATAGTATAACTGCCTATTCCAGGCCAAGAGAAAACTGTTTCTGTTAATACAGCACCACCAAGTAAGGAACCAAGTTGTAATCCAATAACGGTAGAAATAGGAATTAATGCATTTCTTAGACCATGTCTTACAATAACTATATTTTCAATAAGACCTTTTGATCTTGCAGTTCTAACATAGTCTTGTCCTAAAACTTCAAGCATTGTTGAACGAGTCATTCTAGCTATGATAGCAGTTGAATATGATGCAAGTGCTATTACTGGAAGAGCCATATGCTTTAAAGAATCCCAAAATGCTGTTAAGTTTCCTGAAATTAAACTGTCTAACAAATACAATCCTGTAATTTTAATAGGTTCCATACCTATTGTTGCACGGCCTGAAACAGGAAATATATGTAGATTAACAGAAAATATAACTATTAGAATTAAGCCAAGCCAAAATATAGGCATTGAAACGCCAAGTAAAGAGCCACCCATACAAAGATAATCTATAAGTGAATTTTGTTTTACTGCAGAAATAACTCCTAAAGTAACACCTATTATTGAAGCAATAATTATTGCAACTATAGCAAGTTCAATAGTTGCTGGGAATCTTGAAAAAATTTCTTTTGAAACTGAAGTTTTAGTTATAAGTGAGTTGCCGAAATTTCCCTGAATCAAACCTTTCATAAAGTCAAAATATTGAATATATAAAGGATCATTTAATCCTAATTGTTCTCTTAAAGCTGATATTTGCTCTTGACTTGCATGCTGTCCTAAAATTATTGATGTAGGATCTGAACTAAAAACATGCATTACTAAAAACACTAATACAGAAACACCAAAAAGTACTGGTATAAGAAGAAGTATTCTTTTTATTATATACTTGACCATAAATTCACCTCTTTTTTTATAATATTAAATTATAAGGTCCCGATAAAATCGGAACCCTTAAAGTTTTGCTTTAGATTTTATTCTTTATCTACGTTTTTAAAGAAAATAGAACCCGTTGGATGAACACTAAAGTTTTTAACATTAGGTTTGGAAGCAGCCATTTGTTTAGCATAAGATATTGGAACCCAAGGCGCTTGTTTAGCAAGTAAATCTTGAAGTTCACCATAAACAGCATTTCTTGCATCACCATTTGGTGTTTGTTTACCTTTCAATAAAAGAGCATCTACCTCAGGATTATTAAACCTGGCAACATTTAAACTACCAGCAATCTCTTTACTATCAAGTAAAGAGAAGAAATTATCAGCATCACCGTTATCGCCATTCCATCCATAGAATACGATATCACCTTCACCTTGTTGAGTTTTATCTTTATATTCAGTCCATTGATATACATCTATAGTAGAAGTAACACCAATCTTATTAAAGTAATTTTGAATTGCTTCAGCAAGTTTTTGTCCTCCAACAGAATTATATGGTCTTGGATTTGAATAAGTAATCATGTGTATGTTTAAATCAGATAATCCAAGTTCAGCAATGATTTCTTTAGCTTTTTCAGGATTGTATTCATATGCAGCTACATTTTCTTTAAATCCAGGTATAAAACTAGGTATCTCTGTTTTTGCTGGATCTGCATATCCTTGATATAAATATTGAACTAATTCATTGCGATCAATAGCATATGATAAAGCTTCTCTTAATTTTACATTATTAAAAGGTGATCTTTCACAATTGAATGCCATATAATTGATATTCATGCCAGGTTTGCTGAATATGGTCATATTCTTTTCTTTTAATTTATCAACATCATTTGGATCTAAACCATCCATAGCATCAATAGCACCTGTCATAAGTTCACTGGCTCTTACAGAGTTTTCTTTAGTAATTTTTAATACTACTTTATCCAATTTTGATTTTTCGCCCCAATAATCAGTATTTTTTTCTATGGTAATTTTTTCTCCTTTTTCCCAAGAAACAAACTTAAATGGACCAGTACCAACAGGCTTCTCATTCAAATTTCCATTACTTTCATCTAGAGCTTTAGGACTTACAATTGGAGCTGCAAGTGACATAGCTAAATTAGATATAAAAGGAGTGTTTGGTGATTCAAGAATAAATTTAACTGTATTTTCATCAATTGCTTCAACTGTTTTAACACCAGCAAAAGTGAATGATGCATAAGGCATATCATCAGTTCTATTTGGAGGTAATTGACGAACTACTGATTTAACAACAGCTTCTGAATTAAAATCAGTACCATCATGGAATTTAACTCCTTTTCTTAGATGAAAGGTATACTTAGTACCATCCTCACTAATATCCCAGCTTTCAGCTAAGCATGGCTGGATATTAGTATTATCATCACCATAAGCAACTAGACCTTCATAGATATTACACATTACTTTAGCAGATTCCCCATCATCAACAAAAGCAGGATCAAGACCCCTTGGATCAGCTCCTTGTGCAAAGATAAATGTTTTTTCTCCACTAGAATTTCCTGAGTTATTAGCAGTTTGTCCACCACAACCTACAAGAAAAGTAGTAGAAAGTATCGCTGTCAAAATAAGCGATAATGCTTTCTGTTTCATAAAATATCCCCCTTAATAATTGAAATCTTTTTTAATATATAAAAAGAAAAAATATAGTTTTATGTATAAACATACGAAATGATATTCTTTCTTTTTTTAATAACAAAATAATATTTATTTAAAAATATAATAATTTAGATAATATTTCCATTTATTAATTTAAATTATTATATCATAAATTTGTAATTAAATGCAACAAATAAAAATAAATTAATATTATTAAAGGTGTTTAATTAAAAAATACATAATTAAAAATTAATTTTATTAATAAAATATTAAAACATATAAAACGAAATATGATAGAAATTTATAAACTTAGAGAAGATTTTTATATTTATAATAAAAAATATAAGTTTTATTATAAAATGTAGAAGAAAGTTATTTTTTATAAAAATTCATTGTATAGTAATTATTATTCATTAAGATTTTTAATTTAAGTATTTAATACTATAAAATTTGAATTTACTATAAAATTTATATAAAATATAAGATATAAATTAAAAATAAGGGAGAAAGAGTAGTATGTTTACAAGGGATGAACTTTTAGTAATTGAAGATGCATTAAAGATAGCTGATGAGGAGTACATAAAATTACTTGATAAAAATAAAAATAATAAGAATATGATGGTATCTTATAATAGAAAACAGAAAAAACTATGGCTTGTTCAAAATAAGTTAAAAAAGCTTTTGCAAGATATTAAATAATATTAATTATTGATATTTTTAAATTGAAAAATATCTAATAAAAAAAATGTATAAAAAAGTAGATATATTTAAAATATATCTGCTTTTTTTTCTAAAATAATAAATTTTATATACAACTATATAAATAAGTATATTATGGTATATAATGAAGTTAACAAGAGATTTAAGGGGTTGAAAATATGGGCGAAAAAATGAAAACGTATAAAGAAAATTTTAAAAAGGTAGATTTATCCGAAGAATTTTATGATGCAAGATTACAAGTAAAAGAACTATATGAAAATTCCTTGAAGTTACATGAATATATTGAAGAAGAATATATTTCTTCAGAAAATATGTTTACAGTAAATAATATTTCTAGTGGTATTGAAATAAGTGAATACGGAATTACAGGTTGGAGTGAAATAAGCTGGAGTAAGGATATAATGAATGAGATTAATAGTATTATTAAAAAGTTATTATCGATTAAGATGAAATTAAAGAGTGAAACTTGTTTTAATCAAAAAGAAAACGTTTTGATAAGATTTAGTAATAATATTATAGATGAATTTTGCAACAATCAAAAGGCTTTCAAAGCATTGAATGAAAAATTAAAATTATGTTTTGAGTGTGATATAAGTAATTTAGATGGATTAATTTTTGATTTAAATAAAATGAGCAAGGTAGTATCCAAAGAGAGTTTAGAGATATTTGAAAAGTATAATTACATTGTTGATAAACTAAAATTATTATGTCTAATATAAGTAAATTTTTATGAATAAATATGTGTGGAGATGGGGAGTGCTGGTATTTTATTTAAATGATTTTTGTGAATTTCAATATATTAGCAAGATATTAATAATTAATATTTAATGAAATCAATTATTTTATAATAGGCTATTTCAATTAAAACGTATTTGTGGTATAATTATGAAAAAGAATCGTAGCAATTTATCATACAAATATAAGCCGGTTTATTTTTATTATAAAAGTAACATTAATTAGAGATACTATTAATATAGAAATAAAATATTTTAATTTAAGGAGAGATACGTATGTTTAATAAAATTGAATTACCATATAATTATGATGCTTTAGAACCGTATATAGATAAGGAGACAGTAGATATACATTATAATAAACATCTTCAAACTTATGTAAATAATTTAAATAATATTTTAAAAGGTCATGAAGAATTTGCAAATGGAAAATCACTAGGGAAAATATTATCTGATGTAAATTCTATACCTGAAGAAATTAGACAAGGAGTTATAAATCAAGGTGGTGGAGTATTTAATCATAATTTATATTTTGCTATTCTTTCTCCAACACCTAAAAAAGCTCCAGAAGGAAAGTTATTAGATGAGATAAATAAGGCCTTTGGAAATTTAGAAAATTTAAAAAATGAAATAAGTAATGCAGCAATAGGACAATTTGGATCTGGATATGGCTTTTTAGTTAAAGATGCAAATGGAAAATTATCTGTAACAAATGTACTAAATCAAAATAATCCTATTAGTAATGGTCTTATTCCTATATTGTGTATAGATGTCTGGGAACATGCATATTATTTAAAATACAAAAATCTAAGAGCTGATTATGTTAAAAATATTTGGAACATAATTGATTGGGCTAAAGTAGAAGGATTATATCTGAACTATTCAATCTAATAAATTTTGATGCCCGTTAAATACCTATATAAGGTGTTTAACGGGCATTTTTTATGCGTTCATTTTTAAGTCATACTTTAAAATACCAACATAATTTAAATTAATTAAGCTTTATTTAAGGTTAATAATATTTTTATATAAGATTCAGATACTAATATATAGACATAGCGAAAGAGAACAAATGAAATATGGAGGATAAAAATGATAGGATGGGAATTTAAAAAATTAATTAAATCTAAAGGTATGATAATTTCATTAGCAGTTTTAACTTTTACGTTGCTAATTGTATCCTTTATTAATCCAGCATTAGAAACTAAAAATTCTTATATAGATGCTGAAAAAGGATACATTGAAGATAGTAGAGAAAAGTCTGAAATAGCAAATGAAAAATTTAATATGAAAGTATCAGTTTTGGAAGAACTAAGTAAGCAAGAAAATAATGAAGATAAATTTTCTAAAACAATAGCTTCAATATCAAAACAAAAAATAAGTAATTTGAAAAGTTCAAAATATGAAGAGGTAGGATTTTGGCAAGTGTTTAACTACAGGGCAACTAATCCACTTATAAATATATCAATGCTTATAATTATAATGATAATTATATCTAACCTTTATACCGATGAAATAATATCTTCAGTAAAAGATATTATACTTTCATCAAAGCAAAAGAAGAAAGCATTAAATTCTAAAATAATAATAGCACTTTTAATACCAATAGCAGTTTATAGTGTTTATTTATTAGGAATATTTGTTATAACTTATATTCAGCAAGGAGCACCTATTAATGGAGAATTAGAAGCATTTAGAATAGTTGATAATATAACAATACTAAATGGGAATCCAACTATAATTTCGTACATATTAAGCAACATTAAAATAGCATTTTTAATGTTTGAGGGCTGGGCTATGGCATCAATGTTATTTTCATTTATAAGCATGTCATCTATAAGTGCAATAAGCATGTTTGGAGTATTTATTGTATTAAGTAAAGTAGTATCAACTTTAAAGTTTATGCCAGCAATGATACTTTCAGTATTCTCATATGGTAATTACTATGATTTAATATTTAACTTTAACAGTTTGATTGGAAGTTATATGGGAAGTGTTAATTTATTAGGAAATGAAATTGGAGTTATAAGTTTAGTAAAAATTATTTTAGTAGTACTTTTTATAATTTCAACTATATTGTGCTTTGTAATAAGCAGAACAAAATATATCAATAGATAATTGGAGGAATTAATAATGAATAAATTAGAAATAAAAGATTTAACAAAAATATATGGTAGAAAAAGAGCAAATGATGGTATTACGCTTACATTAGAAAATGGTGTTTATGGATTATTGGGACCAAATGGAGCAGGAAAAACAACTTTAATGAAACAAATAACTACACTTATAAGACCAGACAAAGGTGAAATTTTATATAATGGTGAAGATATATTTAAGATAGATGATAAATATAGAGATGTTATAGGATATCTTCCACAAGAATTTGGAGTATATAAGAATTTTACTGCAAAACAATTTTTACAATATGTTGGTGCATTAAAAGGAATGAGTGGTAGACGTTTGAATTCTAAAGTTGATGAATTATTAGAATTAGTTGGTCTTTATGATGTTAGAAATAAAGCAATAGGAAAGTTTTCAGGTGGAATGAAAAGAAGAGTTGGTATAGCACAAGTTTTACTAAATGATCCTAAGATAATAGTTTTAGATGAACCAACAGCAGGACTTGATCCGCAAGAAAGAACAAGATTTAGAAATCTAATAGCTAAAATATCAAGAGATAAGATAATAATACTTTCAACTCATATAATATCAGATATAGAATCAGTAGCAAAAGAAACTATAATGATAAAAAAAGGAAAGCTTCTTATGAAAGGAACTCATAAAGAAATATTATCTGATATGACTAACAGGGTTTATAACAT
The DNA here is from genome assembly GCF_023845705.1 of Clostridium sp. ZBS15. Taxonomy (NCBI): domain Bacteria; kingdom Bacillati; phylum Bacillota; class Clostridia; order Eubacteriales; family Clostridiaceae; genus Clostridium; species Clostridium sp. ZBS15. The sequence continues at coordinate 36,326 of NZ_JAMQHY010000028.1, read as the reverse complement.
AAGTGTTAATGATGAAAGTGAAATTAATAGAATTCAAGATAAATACAAGGTTGTAAGTATTCAAAGTGATATTAATTCAACTATATTAAGAGTAGTTTCAGATACAATGCCAAAGGAAATAAATGTAGAGCCAACATCAGCAAGATTTGAAGATGTATATATGTTTTACTTTGATTTAGAAAATGCAAAAGAGGTGTAATTAATATGATGAATTTAATAAAAGCAGAATTAAGAAAAATATTAAGTAAGAAGAGTCTTCTAGTGCTTTGGGCGTTACTTTTAGGGTTTGGATTTATTTTAATTAGAGATTTTGAGATACTAGAAACATATGCAGATATATTTTATAAAATTGAAGGAACTACTCCGATTATAGGATTAGTGATGTTTATAGCAATTTCAGGAAATTATACAAAAGAATATGAATCTAATATGGTGGGACTAATAAATACAACTAAAAATGGAAAAAAATATATAACAATAGCAAAAGCTATAGCAGCTGGAATATCATTATCATTAATTAATGTTTCATTTACCTTACTTGTTGGATTAAGAGGATTTGCACTTGAAGGATTTAAAAATTTAAATGATCCTATTAAAAACCTATGGTATTTTGGAAATAGTGGATCAGAAATTACAGTATTACAAATGTATATAATTGTTTTAGTATCTGTTACTTTAGGTTCATTCTTATTTGCACAAATAGGATTAACTTTATCATCAGCATTTAAATCAGCAACAATACCATTTATATTAGGTGGTGCTATTATGGCAATCCCATTTTTGGCACAAGGCTGGGCATCAAAATCAATACTTAATTTTATAGCATTAACTCCAAATTGGGTTATGATGAGTCAATTAATGGTTAGACATCAAATACCAGTTATGTATAGAGGTTTAGCAGTAGTAATATCAATAGCATTAATATTTGTACTACCTTTAATTGCATATAAGAATTTTACAAATAGTAAACGACTTTAATTATAAATTCCTTTTATTATATCTACTATTAATGTAAAATTAAATTATGAAAATTTTGTCGAAGAATAAAAACAAATGAAAGAGAGGACAATGTTATGAATAATAGGGTATTAATAGTAGATGATGAGATTGAAATTTTGAAATTGTTAGAAACAGTGTTGAAGAAAGAAGGATTTAATAATATATATACAGCGAAAACTTTAAAGGAAGGTTTAGCAGAGTTTAAAAGAGTAAAACCAGAATTAGTTATATTAGATATAATGTTGCCTGATGGTGATGGATATGAAATATGCAAAGATATAAGAAGTACATCTAATGTTCCCATATTATTCTTATCCGCTAAAACAGAAGAATTAGATAAAATATTAGGTTTTGCAATAGGTGGAGATGATTATATAACTAAACCATTTAGTCCTAAGGAAGTTGCTTTTAGAGTAAAAGCTCATTTAAGAAGAGCCAGTTATGTTAATGAAAATTCAAATGAGCTTAATAATGAAGAAAAAATAATAAAATTTGGACCGTATGTTTTAAATGAGAGCAGAGCAGAACTAATGAAAAATGATAAAGTAATAGAATTAACAGCTAAGGAGCTTAAAATATTATCTTTATTAGCACACAATCAAAATCAAATAATAAGTAAAGAAAAACTATGGGATAAGGTATGGGGAGAAGACTACTTTGGATTTGATAATACAATAATGGTTCATATACGAAAATTAAGAGAAAAAATAGAAGATGACTCATCTAATCCTAAATATATTCTTACAGTTAGGGGACTTGGGTATAAATTATCTGTAAAGGAAGATTAGAATGAAGACAAAATGGAAAATAACGGGGAACTTTGTAGCTACTATTGTTACGGTTGTCATATTAGTAGTTATAATGAATATCTTAACTATATTTGGATGGTATCTATTAGATGTTAATATTAACTATAAAAACAATGATTCAAAAGATCCTGAGAGTTTTGCAAGAGATTTTTCAGAGTATATGTATGAAGATAATGGAGAATTAAAGATAACAGAAGAAGGAATTATATTATTAGAAAAGTCTGGGGCTTGGATACAGGTTTTAAATGATTATGGAGAAGAGATATCTAATATAAATAGGCCACAGGATGTTCCTAAAAATTATACGCCTTTTGATATGGTTCATAATTATAAGTATAAAATAGGTCCATTTGTAAATTTTTTATTAGAAAAGGATTTAAGTAATGCTCATGTAAATATAATTCTTGCATTACCAACTACATATGCAGATAGAATAACACTAAATTATTCTATGGATACAGCAATAAATCAAGTAAAGATAATAATAATTTTAACACTTATTGTAGATGCAATAATAGCTTTAATATTTGGATATTTATTTAGTAGAAAATTAACTAAACCTATGGGAGAAATAATAAATAATGTAGATGTGTTAGCAAAAGGTAACTATGAAATATGTACTAAAGAAAAAGGAATTTATAAAGATGTTTTTGCAAATATAAATGATTTAGCAAGTGCATTAAGGCAAAATGAAATAGAAAGAAAAGAATTAGATTCAATGAGAGAAGAGTGGCTGGCTAACATTACACATGATATAAAGACTCCATTAGCTTCTATTCAAGGATATGCTGAAATTATTAGTGATAAAGAATATGAATTTTCAAGAGAAGAAATTCAAGATTATACAGAAATAATATATAGTAAATCTAAGTATATAAAAGAGCTTGTGGATGAACTTAATTTATCTACAAGGTTAAAGAATAATGCTTTAACTTTAAATAAGCAAAATACTAATTTGGTGTCTTTAGTTAGAAACATAATAATTGATATATTAAATGACAGTAGATATGAAAATAGAGACATAGAATTTAATAGTAATATAGATGTTATTGAAAAGGAAGTAGATATTATACTTTTAAAAAGGGCATTAACTAATTTGATTTTCAATGCAATAGTTCATAATAAAGAAGATGTTTCAATAAAGATAGAACTAAAAAAAGTAGATAGAATAACAATCTTAATAAAAGATAATGGCAATGGAATAAGCACAAAAGATTTAAATCATATTTTTGATAGATATTATAGAGGAACTAATACAGGAGAACATCATAAGGGGTCAGGACTCGGAATGGCTATATCAAAAGAAATAATAAATAATCATGGTGGAGACATTAAAATTAATAGCAAATTAGGATATGGAACTGAAATTACAATAGTGTTATAAATTTATAATTATAAAAACAAGTGATAAATTAACATTTTAAATAGTAAATTGCAAGAATATCTTGTATTATACTGTAAATTAAAAAAGATTAGGAGAATTATTTATGGAAGATATAAAAAAAGGAATTGATGGATTTACTATCAAAATATTGGCACTTATATTAATGACATTTGATCATATAGGAGAATTTATGCCTTATTCAATGAATATTCCTGTATGGTTTCATTGGCTAGGTAGAATAGTAGCACCACTATTTATATTTATGGTTGTAGAAGGATTTTATCATACTCATGATAGAAAAAAATATATTGGAAGATTATATATTTGGTCTGTTATTATGATGCTAGGAAATACTTTTATTCAAAAGATTATGCCACATCCAAATGAAATAGCTATAATTAATAACATATTTGCAACAATGTTTTTGATTACGATTTTTTTACAAGGAATAGAATTTATAAAGAAATCTAGAATTGAAAAAAGTACAAAAGATATGCTTTTAGGAATATCATTGATTGTAGTGCCATTATTAATAGGAATTATTGTTTTATTTACTTTAGCATTTTTACCAATGACTTTAATACAAATAATTATGATATTAATACCAACACCATTTTTAGTGGAGGGTAGCATTGCTTGGATAGTTTTAGGAATAATATTCTATTTATGTAGAGGTAAAAAGGTAGCATTAAGTATCTTATACATAGTATTCACTGCATTTATATTTGTATCCGGAGCTAATGGAGATTATAGTTTAAGCAATAGCTTTTTAATTAATTATCAATGGATCATGATAGGAGCATTACCACTTATGTTATTATATAATGGTCAAAAGGGTAAAGGCATGAAATACTTATTTTATGTATATTATCCCGTACATGTTTATCTATTATATATATTAGGAATTTTATTAATAAAATAAAGTATAAAAAAGATATATCAAATTTGTTATTAATAACATTTTAATATATCTTTTTTATATGTTTAGATTTTAAAATTACTAACAGTTTCAATTAATCTATTAGTATTAGTGGTAACATCTTTAACTGTTTTAACTACAGTGTCTGAATTATCAGAAATGATATGCATATTTTCAGTAATACTATTTGTACCACTAGCTAATTCTGTGCTAGACGCACTTATATCATCCATTGATTTAACTACCTCATTCATAGAAATAGTTATTTTATTAGATATATTACTAAAATCCGTTGTAATATTATTAATTTTTATTGCATCTTCACTGTATTGTTCACCAGTTTTAACAATCATTTCATAATCGTTTATAACATTGGTGTTTATAAATTCTAGTATTTCTTTTGAAGTATTAGCTAAGTTTTCTACTGCATTTATAATTACATCATTAATATTTTTAATTTCTGATGCTGTACTTTTTGAGTCTTCAGCAAGTTTTCGTATTTCTTCAGCTACTACTGAAAAACCTTTTCCAGCTTCTCCAGCACGTGCAGCTTCAATAGCTGCATTTAAGGCTAAAAGATTAGTTTGAGAAGTTATTTGTAGAATAGATTCTGATAATACATTAATCTTTTCGACTTCTTTAGATTTTTCAATAGCATCTAAGACCTTTTGCTGAGTTTGTATATTAATTTTTTCAGCAGTTTCTTTAGACGATATAGCTATCATCTTTAGTTTATTTGCTCTTTCTTTGATTAATAATGAATCACTAGCTTCATCTTTAGCTTTTATCGAAATTGATTCAATATTTGAATTAATTTCAGTAACAACAGCATTAATTTCTTCAGTAGAAGCTGAGGTTTCTTCAATGCCACTAGCTAGTTGTTCTGTAGTTGCATAAACATCTTCTATTAAAGTAGATAAAGTGTTAATATCTGAATTGGTTTCTTTTACTTTAATTTCAACGTTATTAGATTCTTCCATAATGATCTTTATTATATTCCTAAAAGAATTTTGCATTAAATTAAAATTTTTAGCTAATTCACCAATTTCATCATTACTAACAAAATCAATGTTTTGAGTTAAATCTCCACTGTTATTAGCCATCAATTTTAATTTAGCTAATATCTTATTTATTGGATTAACAATATTTTTAGTTATATATATAGATGAAAATACTATTATAACTATTAAAATAATAACTGCAACTGCTATCAATATTAATGTTTGTTGAATTGACTTTTGTATATTTTTAATTGATACTTGTACATTGTTATATGAAGTGTCTTTAAATTTATCAACTTTATTATTTATAGATTCAGCAGTTGTATCAAAACTTTCCATATAGTTATTTCCTTCATTAGGACCACCAGTAATATATGCACTAGCCATTACCTTGCCTACTTCATAATATGGTTTAAAGTCTTTCTTTATCTCTTCAATTTCTTGTATATTATTAGAATTTAGTTTTTTAAGATCATCTATAAGTAACTCAATATTTTTAGCATACTTCTCAGCTTCATCAAATCCATCATCAAAACCTTCAGCAGCTCTTGTAGCACTTATATCAGTAAGCCATTGCTGAACTTGTACTACATTAAGTTTTAATTCATCTGTTTTTAATGCTGTAGTAAAATAAGTAGACTCCATTTCATTAACTAAACCTAAGTTACTTTTTATTTGAGTAAATTCAATAAACATAAAACTTAAGAAAAATATTGAAATTAAGAAAATTGGTATTAATATTTTTGTCTTTATACTTTTCATTGAAAATCCTTCCTCTCTTTTGTTTTTTGTAGTTTTATTTACCAAATTATAAAATACATACTATTATATCATATTTATAATTAATCAAATAAAATATTTGTATGAAAATGTTAACATGTGTAAGAAAATAATTATATATGTTATCAAGACACATAGTAATATACAATATTTAGTAAAGTTTAAAGTATATTTTTATATTAAACCTTAAACAAAAAGAAAGTGATATTATAAGGATTATCACTTTCTTTTTGTTTATAGAATTAATTGTTTATATTTGTTTATTCTAAGCAAGCCCAAGAATTCTAACTATTGATGTAACTATAAAACATATAGTAATTCCAGTAATAGTTGGAACTAAAAATGAAATAGCTGTCCATTTTAAACTTTGAGTTTCTTTCTTTATTGTTAAACATGTGGTACTACAAGGCCAATGCATTAAAGAAAAAAGCATTACACATACGGCAGTAAGCCAAGTCCACCCATTTTCAACAAGCAAGCTATGAAGCTGTGCTGTACTACTTAATTCTAACATGCTTCCTGTAGCCATATAACTCATAATGATTATTGGAATTACAATTTCATTTGCAGGAAATCCTAATATAAAAGCCATAAGTATATATCCATCCAATCCTATAAGATGAGCAAATGGATTAAGAAAATTAGCACAGTGAGTTAATATACTAAGTCCATTAACATTTAAGTTCGCCATTAACCATATAACCAAACCAGCTGGCGCTGCAACAACTATAGCTCTTCCAAGAACGAATAAGGTTCTATCAAAAATTGATCTAACTATGATCTTACCAACTTGTGGTTTACGATAAGGAGGTAATTCTAAAGTAAATGAAGAAGGAATTCCCTTCAAAATAGTTTTTGATAATATTTTAGAAATTGTAAGTGTCATAAATACCCCTAAAAGTATTACACAAGTTAAGATTAGAGTAGATGCTATTGATTGAAATGGTCCTACAAACATACCAGCAAAAAACATTGTAATAATAGCAATTAAAGTAGGGAATCGTCCATTGCAAGGTACAAAGTTATTTGTAATAATAGCAATTAATCGTTCTCTTGGAGAATCTATTATTCTACAACCAATTATGCCTGCTGCATTACAACCAAATCCCATACACATTGTAAGAGCTTGTTTTCCACAAGCACATGATTTTTTAAAGAAATTATCTAAATTATAAGCAATCCTAGGTAAGTAGCCTAAGTCTTCAAGCAAAGTAAAGAGTGGAAAAAATATTGCCATAGGAGGTAACATTACAGAAACAACCCAAGCAAGAGTTCTGTATACGCCTTGAATTAATACACCCTCTAACCACACAGGAGCCCCTAAAGAAAATAGGAATGCTGAAAGTTTATCTTGAATCCAAAATAATCCAGTAGCTAGAATTTCAGATGGAACATTAGCTCCAGTTATGGTTATCCAAAATATTACTGCTAAAAGTAATATCATTATAGGAATACCAAATTTTTTAGAAGTTAAAACTTTATCTATTTTCCTATCAAAATCATTATATTTTTCAAGGCTAAAAGCTACTACATCTTTACTTACTTTTTCAGCAATACATACTAATGTTGTTACAATTTCATCTCTAAGCATATTTTCATCTAATCCATTAATTTTTAAATATTCTTTAGCATTATAAATAGCCTTCGCAATACTAGTATCATCTAGTAATTTAAATCCAATATAATTATCTATTGAAGATAATAATGTTAAATCACCCTCTAATAGCTTTAAAGAAAGCCACCTAGTATTTAGTTTAGATTTTAATTTATCTGGAAGTACTTTTTCAATTAATAATATAGCATCTTCTATAAATGAACTATATTTAATACTTATAATGTTTTTCTCTACACTATTAAAAGATAAATTATAAATTTCATCTTTTAATTCTTGCAGTCCTTTGCCAATGTTTGCACTTGTGCCTACTACTGGAACACCTAATAAAGACGAAAGCTTTTCTAAATTTATCACTATACCTTTTCGTTTAGCTTCATTCATTAAATTAACACACACTAAAACATTTTCAGTTATCTCAAGTGTTTGTAATACTAGATTTAAGTTTCTTTCAAGGCATGTAGCATCAACAATAACCACAGTAGCATCAGGATTTCCAAAGCATATAAAATCTCTAGCAACTTCTTCTTCAACTGAATTAGCCATAAGAGAATATGTGCCTGGAATATCAACTAAGGTGAATTCTTTTTTCTTATGAGTGTATTTGCCCGTAGCATTAGTTACTGTTTTACCAGGCCAGTTACCTGTATGCTGATTTAATCCAGTTAAATTATTAAAAACTGTACTCTTTCCAACATTAGGATTACCAGCAAGTGCAATTACTTTATCATCTTTAGAGGTTCTAATAATGTTTAAATCTTTATCTAAAGCATTAGTGCCAGTAGACTGGTTAGTTAATCCCATTAAAAAGCTCCTTTATACATTACTTAAAATTTTATTTATAAAATTAATGGATTAGACATAAATAAGCTTAACATTAAAGTGTTTCCACTAAAATTTTAGAAGCATCTTCAGATCTAATAGCTATAACAGCTCCTCTTATTAAATATGCAATAGGATCTCCAGATGGACTTTGTCCTAAAGATTCAACTTCTGTACCAGTTATTAATCCAAGATCTAAAAATCTTCGTCTAATTACTCCATCAGCATCCAATTTGCTTACTTTACATTTATTCCCTAAAGGTAGTTTGTTAAGTGAAATTGTATTACTTAAAGAATTATCATTCATAACTTGTATATCTCCTTTTATATAATGTTTTTAGTTTAGAGAAAGAGTGTTTCTTAAGGCTAAAAATCTTTCTCTAAACTAAGATATGAGAAATAATTCTAAAGTGACACACATAAAGTAAAAATATATAAATAAATATTGGTGGTGATAAAATGAAAGAAAATTTTCATACAGTAAGAGGATATGAAAATATAAATTCAACTAGAAAATTACTTACACCTGCTATGGAAGATTACTTAGAAATGATATATAGATGCAGTCTTGAAGAAAGTTCAATTAGATTAAATAAGATTGCACAAATGTTAAATGTAAGAGATTCATCAGCATCTAAAATGATGAAAAAACTAGGAGATTTAGCACTTATAAATTATGAAAAGTATGGAGTAATTGAACTTACTGAAAATGGTATAACTTTGGGCAAATATCTTTTAGATAGACATATAATAATAGAAAAATTTTTAAAATATCTAGGTGGAAAAGATGAAGTACTTATAGAAACTGAATTAATAGAACACGTTATAGGCAGCGAAACTGTAGAAAATATAAAGATGCTGAATATGTTTTTTGAGGATAATAAAGATGTACTAGATAAATACAATGAATTTAAAAAGTGTAATAAAAATTATAAATAATTAATTGATAATTCAAATAATGAAAATATATACACTAAGTTCTTAATTTTGTTAAATAAGATTTTATTAGCATTTAAAAACATTTTATAGAAATGTATAATGATATAGTAGCAGAAAGTACCTAGAAATAATTTAAATCTATTTCTAGGTACTTCTTACTATGAATTAGTTTATAATTTTAAAATGTGAGATTAGTTAATAATTTAAAAGACTGTAATTAATAGTACCATTTATTATTATTAATGACATAATCTTAAGTTATATATTATGTCATATTTTGAAACATAGTTACTATGTTTAAAATTCCATATCCCCATTGAGGGTTAGGATAAATATCACCAATTCTTTTAGTAGTACCTCTTGCAAGAAAAGTTTTTATACTTTGAGAATACATATAAGGATAATTACCATTAATAATTCCCCATTCAAACAGCATAGCGCAAGTTCCAGCTAATATAGCAGCTGATACACTTGTCCCGTTAACAATTGCAGTTTGATTATTTGGTGCTACAGTTAAAGCATTTACTCCACCAGCAACAACATCTATTTTATTTTGAAAATTTTCCATAAATGCTACACCGGAATAATCTACCATATTATTATTATTTTGATTGTAAGCAGCAGCAGTAATTAAATATTCAGAAGTTCCTGGATTGGTAATGGTTCCATAAGGATCAGCCCAACTAAATCCTGTATCTTTATGTTTAATACCTTCTTGAGGCATCCACGCATTAACTTTTCCATCTAAAATATAGTTTCCAATTAATCTAAGTTTCCATAGTCCTGGTTGTATGTTATAAAATCTAATACGTATTAATTCATCACCAGTGAATTCTTCTGGCAAATAGTAATTAACTTTTATTGACGTTTTTTCAAATATAAATGTATAAAGTTCAGTAGAATTAATCAAAGGAGGCATTGTACCTGTATTTTCTCCAGATGGGGAAACTATATCTAAAGAAACTACATTTGGAGACTCTGTCCAAATCTCAACCCAAAGATTTTTTTCTTCAGGGGATACATCCATTTCAATTACTTTTATATAGTTAGTATAAGACAATACATTACTAGTATGATTTTTTTTGTTTCTCTCGTTTCCAGTTCCCGTAACAACTGCAATCCCACTATTGGATGATAGTGTTTCTAAATATTTTTCTAAAATATCATTTCCAGTATGACTTCCTAAGTTACTTCCAAGAGGAAGATATATAACTATTGGTTTAGAAACACGTAAAGAATATTTATATAAAAATTCTAAGGCTGCAAAGATAGAAGTTATATTAAATACAGGTATATTTACATTAAATTGTTCTTTAAATGAATAATCCTCTACTAATTTTACCACTACAAAATCAGACGATGGTACTACACCTTTTAGATTTGGATTTTTACCACTTCCTCCAATTAGTCCAGCCATATTTGTACCATGACCTATATCATCTTTTGTTGGTACTATTTCATATGGTGATTTTCCATTTATAGATGCTTCAATAGCTTCATCTATTTTATCTTTTAAATAAATGCTACCAAAAGGTATACTATTACTATCAGTATCATTATTTATTGTTTGATCCCATATACACTCAATTCTTGTTTTTCCATTTGAATCCATAAATTCTTCACATAAATAATCAATTCCTGTATCTATAATACCGATATTAACACCTTTTCCTGTTAAATTTAAAGGTAAATCTATCTGTAAAAAATTAGCTTGAGAGGCTTCAAGTGGAGAAATAGATTGAAGGGTATACATTTCAGCAGGTTTTACATATACAATGGAAGGAAATTTTGACAGTATATCAGTTAGCTCTGTGTCTTTGGGTACAGATATTATTGCATATTTATCATTAATTAATAATACATAATAATTAGGTTCTTTAGAAATTTCGTCCATAATATCACCTTGATATTGAATAATATAATTATCATTATTTGTATCATTAAAAATATTTCTAGGAATATTAAATTGCCTTTTCATAGTTTACCTCCTATAATATCTTTTGGAATTCGTATAAACAAATCATCTACATAATATTCGATGAATTCATCATATGTATTAATAGAGTCTCTATATGATCTACGAACAAATGGATTAATAGAGTTTCTATATGATCCACCAATAAAATTAAAAATTCCTAATAAATCTAAATCACCATAACCAGTTTCTTCATTTGGAAATGTAAAGATCTTATTTCTATATGCTCCGTGCATTAAATAACTTCTAACTTTTTTTGAATATATAGCTGGATCATTTTTATTTATAATTGCCCATTCTAATAAAAGTGCACAAACACCAGCTACTATTGCAGTAGCTGCAGAACTTCCAGATAGCAAGGAAGTGCCACCAGAAACTTGAGTTGTTAAAATATTTATTCCTATAGTGGCAATATCAGGATTAATTGCATTATTTGTATTAAATCCTTTTCCTGAAGCAGCAATTAAAGCATTATCATTGCCGTAGTAAGATGTAGTAACAGTATTAAAAGCTGTACTTGGTATTGTTAATGTATTAAGAGGACTTGGTTCGAGAAATATTGTATTTTCTGGTAAAGTAATTTTAGGTTGAAGCCAAATATCAAATCTTCCATTAGTAATATACTCTCCTAATAATTCAAATTTCCATATTCCAGGTTTTATAGCATTGAAACTGATATCGATAACTTCATGACCTGTATAATATTCAGGAGTATAGTAGTCAACATTTACAGTAGTATTTACAAAAACAAAATTAAATTTTTGAGATTTACCGATTTTTGATTTAATTAATTTAGAGGATTCTCCAGTTGGAGAAATTATAGTTAAAGAAGCTCTATTAGGTTTTTGTACCCATATTTTAAATGAAAAATATTTAAGTTCTTTAGATATCTTTAATTCAACTGTTTTTACATCATTTACATTTTTAATATAACCAGATGTATGACATTGAGAGTCGCCTTCATTTCCTACACCAGTCACTATAACTATACCTCTTATACTTGAAATAGACGATACATATCTAGAAATTAAATTCATACCATCATGGCTACCTTCAGTACTTCCAACACCTAAGTATATTACCATTGGCTTTTTTACTCGTATAGCAAAATTTTTTAGATATTCTATTGCATATAAAACTTCTGATGCATTATAAACGGGAATAGGACTAATTCTATTTTCAACTAATGTTTTTTTAAAATTTGTTGATTCAAATAATTTTACAACAACAAAGTCACTATTTTCAGCTATTCCTTTAAATTGAGGATTATATCCTCTGGCTCCAATAATTCCAGCAACTTTTGTTCCATGCCCAATTTCATCTTTTGAAGGAACAATTTTATATGGATCTTCATTATTTTTATAAGCATTAATTGCATTATTTATTTGCTCATTTGAATAACTTTCACCAATATATAAAGAATTATCAATATTGGACTTTTCTCTAATGCTTTGATCCCAAATATTAATAATTCTTGAAGTACCATCCTCTCTAATAAATTCTTCATTTAAATAATCTATGCCTGTGTCAACTATTCCAACTAATACGTTTTTTCCAGTTAAATTTAAATACGGATTAATTTTAATAACATTTATATTATCAACAGAATTTGGAGAAATATCTTGCAATACAAACATAGCTCTAAAGTCTACAAATATAATTTCAGGTACATCATTTAAAAGTCGAGGTAAATCAGAAGAATTTACTGCTATAACTCCAAGAGTTTCATTAATTATATCTCCACAGGCATATGAGATTTTATCTATTTTTTCTTTAAAATTGCCTCTATATTCGATTAAGTAGTTTTCTGGATTTGGATCAAAGTATAAATTGCATTCACGTTTATCATTTATCATTCATATTTAACTCCTAAGAATTATTATTTATATTATTATATTGTAATAATAAGTGCTTAATGATATTAGATTTATAATTATAGCAAATAAAAAAAATAAATTGCCTAAATGAAAGTATTAAGATTACCTTAAATAAAATATAAAATAATTATTTGTAAAACAACATATCTGAATTTGATATATGCTATAATATAAATCGCTTAAAATTTCACGTAAAAGATTGGAGTTAATTATGAAAGTAAATACTTTTATACCTAAATATATATATGATTTTAAATGTATAGGTCCAAAGTGTACAGATACATGTTGTGCAGGATGGGATATAAATATAGATTTAGATACATATAATAAATACATTAACAGTGAAGGGAAACTTAAAGATTTAGTACAAGGAAAGTTTATTAAAGATAAAAATGAACATGATACTTTTAATCATGGATTTATGATACTTAAAGATAAAAGTACATGTCCTTTTTTAAATTCTAATATGCTTTGCGATATACATGGAGAAATTGGAGAAGAGAATCTTTGTATAACTTGCAAAAGATATCCTAGAGTGTTTAATATTGTAGATGGTGTATATGAAAAGAGTGGATTACCTTCATGTGAAGAAATATGTTTTAAAGCATTTTTAAATAAAGATAAAATGGAGTTTATTGAATCAGAAGAGGAGCTTGATGAAGATACCATAGAAATAAGACGAATTATTGATAGTGAATCATTCGATGGAACAGAAAGTCTTCTTCAATATTTTTGGGATATAAGAGTAATTTCTATAAATATTATGCAATTAAGAGATTTTTCTATAAATGAACGATTAAATATTCTTACTGAATTTTATGAAAAAATACAAAAACTATACAATTCCAATAATTATGATGCTTTGGAAGAACTTTTAGAAGAATTTAATGAAGAATCAATGAATTACTATTGTTTAAATGGAGTAGAACTGAGAGAAAACAATATATTTTTTACTATGTTAGCGGATGAAACACTTATAAATAATATAAGAAGTTTTAAACTTAAAAAATGTGTAAATGAATATAAAAATGGTATTTTGAAAGTGAAGGATGTATCTAAATATTTAGAAAATCACAATAACATTTTTAATTTTATAAAAGAGTATAGTTATATTTTTGAAAATTATATGGTAAACCAGATTTTCAAAGATTTAATACCTTTTAATAAAGGACAAAATTTATTACAAAGCATTAATATATTAAAAAATAGTTATAGAATAATTAAAGCATACATAATTGGAATTTCCATAAATTCTAATAATAAAATAACAGAAAATGATATTATAAGAGTTATTCAAGCTTTGAGTAAAGATATAGAACATAACATGGTGTTTAAAGAATTGCTAGAAGGTAAAAACATCAATTAGAATTAAGGCGAACACTTTTTTGTTCGCTATATTATCGGGTATCACAATTTTATATTTAGAGTTTATATAATAAATGTCTTAGTATCTATAAATAATATTATTAGTACCTAGATAGATAATATAAGTAAAAATGTTACTTTATATGAAGAGAGGTAAACTACTAGATACTTTTGCTTGAAAAACTTGTTAAAGACAGAGAATAAGGTATTAATCTATAAAATGAACATTAAATATAATTATCTCTTGAATTTTATTACATTTTTAGGTATCATTATATTATTCAATAAATTACCATAATAGTTATTGATTATATTTGTAATCAATCTGTGTAATTAATTTATCTTTACATATCATAATGTCTTAAAATTAAAATAATCATTATAGTATATTTTTTTAATCATCAAAGCAAACGTTTGCATAAAGCTTAAACTTAATATTCTTAATTAATGCAAAAACATGTTAATATTTCATAATAAATAACATAATAAATAACATATTAATTAACGTATTCTTTTAATAAAACAACCATTTAAATAAAGAAAATACTAATGATTTTGTTTTAATTATGAAATCAGTATATTTTTTAAAATTTATTCAATATAACTTGTATCAATAGATAACTAGGGAAGGGGGTATAAATAATAAATAGTTTAAATATTAATTTTAAAGGGTTAAATAAAAATAAAGGGGGAAATAAGAAATGAAATTTATGAATAAAAAATTAAAAAAAATTTTAGGATTTGTATTAGTTTTGATGATAACGGTTACGCTAAATTTATCTTCTAATACTTGTATTTATGCATCATCTATTAACACAAATTACAAAGCTTATGTAATGGCTCCATTAGATAAGATAAATGATTGGGACAAGTTTAAAGAACAACTAATAACTCTTAAAAATAAGGGGGTATACGCTCTTACCACAGATGTATGGTGGGGTGATGTTGAAAGTCAAGGTGATAATCAATTTGACTGGAATTATTATAAAACATATGCAAATGTTGTTCGTGAATCAGGATTAAAATGGGTTCCTATTATATCTACGCATGAATGTGGTAGTAATGTAAACGATTCAGCATATAGACCGCTACCTTCATGGTTATGGACACAAGATACAGTTGATAATATGCAATTTAAAGATGAAATAGGACGTTGGGATAAAGAATCTCTTAGTCCTTGGTGGTCTGGAATTGAAAAGCAATATGATGAACTTTATGCTTCATTTGCATCAAACTTTAGTGACTATAAAGATATTATAACTAAAGTTTACCTTTCTGGTGGTCCTTCAGGTGAATTAAGATTTCCATCTTATAATATAGCATTAAACTGGAAGTATCCAGAACGTGGATATTTGCAATGCTATAGTGATGCAGCTGTATCAGATTTTCAAAATTCAATAAAAAATAAGTATACAACTATTTCTTCTGTTAATGATGCTTGGAATACAAATTTAACAAGTTTTGAAGAAATAAATCCTCCTACTGATGGAGATAACTTTTTTGAGAATGGTTATAAGACAACTTACGGAAAAGATTTTTTAAAATGGTATCAAGGAGTTCTTGAAAAACATTTGGATAAAATAGCTTCAATTGCACATGAAAACTTTGATCCAATTTTTAATGTTAGAATAGGAGCAAAAGTATCTGGTGTACATTGGCTTATTAATAGTCCAATCATGCCACGTTCTACAGAGTATTGTGCAGGTTATTATAATTATAGCTCTTTACTCGATGAATTTAAAGAATCAAATCTTGATTTAACTTTTACATGCCTTGAGATGAATGATTCAGATGCATATAAAGATCCGTTTTATTCAGCACCAAAAAGCCTGATTATAAATGTTGCAAATTTAGCTAAAGAAAAAGGTATGAAAATCTTTGGAGAAAATGCATTAGATATTAAAGATAATAATCAATCATATGAAAATTGCGCTGAAATGTTATATAATTATAATTTTTCAGGATTTACTCTTTTAAGATTTGGAAATCTTTTTAATAATGATGGTACAGTAAAAGCTGAACTTGATTCTTTTGCAAATATTGTTGTAAAAAAACCTGTTCCTGTAACATTTACAGTAGATAATGTTAACTTAAGAAATGGAGAAAGTTTATATTTAACAGGAGATGGATGGGAAATGGCTAATTGGACTACTGGATTATATCCATCACAATTTGATTATAAAGATGGAAAAGCAGTAGTAACTGTAAATCTTGCTGAAGGTAATAATTATGAATTTAAAGCTATAAAGAAGGATAGCAATGGAAAAGTAATTTGGGAAAATGGAAGTAATCATTCTTATACTGTTCCAATAGGTGGAGGATCATATAATTTTAGTTGGAATAATTAAAAAAATAATAATTATTTAATGTTAAGGGGCTGTTGCAAAAATGCAGCAGCCCCAATTCATCCACTTAAATATTTTTTTATATTATCGAGTTACCATAGTTGCTAATTTATTTCCAAATGTAACAGGGTTATCAGGAACCCATACTTTTCTATTTTTATCATCAGTTACTTTTTTAAACGCAAATGTATTTTCTACAGTGTCTGATGATGGTTCTGCACCAGTACAGTTTTCTATTAACTTTGAAATATAAAGTTCAGATAATTTATTTAATGCTGTTTTTCTATCTGTAATATTCATATTTTGTACTTCAGTCATTGCATCATTAGCAGCTTTTTCATCAAGACCTACTATATCAACATGAGTTGTTTTTATTTTTACAACTGCAGTTTCAGCATCACTTGATACTGGTTCTATAGTACAAGTTGTTCTTTTTTGAGCATTTAATTGAGCTTCAAAAATATTATTTATGTTATCATCTGTAAATGATAAGCCAGCAGAATTTAGATTATTTTTAATTGCATCCTTAAATGTTTGTTCAAGTTGTGTGTTTAATGTGTTTGCTTCCTCATCATTAAGGCCTAGAGATGTTAGAGCACTTGTATCTCCATAAATTGTTAAGTGGTGAAATGCTTCAGCAAATTTTTCTGGTGTTTCAGTCTTTTTACCACATCCTGCTATCATAGTCACTAACATTAAAGTAGATAAAAGTACTGTAATAAGTTTTTTAAAATTTTTCATTATTAATCCCCCTATGTAATTAAATGATCTGTTAAGTTATATAAAAAAATAAAGAGAGCCTTTTATAATAGCTTAACAAATTCTACTTACTTATTATCGTACGCATATAACATAACTTTACTTTTTATATATATTTAATATATTTTAGTATAAAATGTTATGAGATATTAGTAATTAATATGAGTTATTGAGTAAAAAATAAATGATGAATTTAATAAAAGCATTATAGAAAAAAGTATGTTGATAAGTTGAAAAAGGTTATCGAGAAAAACTAAAAAATCATAAAAGCCAAATTGTTCAAAAATAAAGGAGAAGTAATATGAAAATATACACAATAGGACATTCTAACTACTCTTTAGAGAGATTAATTTATATGCTAAAGCATTATGATATTGATACTGTTGTTGATATAAGAGGGATTCCATACTCTAAGTATAATGTTCAATTTAACAAAGAGACAATAAAAAAAGCTTTAACACAAGCAGGATTTATATATATTTATATGGCAGAAGAATTCGCTGCTAATCGAAGTTTAAAAATATCTTATACTGAGGAAGGATATGCAGATTTCGAAAAAGTAGTTAATGAATCTTCTTTTCTCAAAGGTATAGATAGACTAAGAAATGGAATAAACAAAGGTTATAGAATAGTATTACTTGGAGCTATGCAAGACCCAATAAGATGCCACAGGAGTATACTTGTTGGAAGAGCTTTAAGAGATAAAGGATTTAATGTTAAACATATACTGGATGATTATTCTATAGGAACACAAGAAGATATAGAAAAAAATCTTTTGGATAAATACTTTAGCAATAGAGCTCAACTTACAATAGATAGTTTATTAGGAAATGAAGCTAGTGAGGAAGAAATAATAAGAGAGAGCTATAGGCTAGCTAATAAAGAAATTGGATTTAGAGTTGAGGGTATAAAACTTCTATAGTCACTTTATGTTTTCATAAAATATGGTGTGACAATAATTAATTTAATACATATTCATGTATTATAGTATTAATTTAAATAACTGTATTTAAGTACTAAATTAAGGAGATAAATCATGAATATAGATTTCCATGTACATGGTATTCTTAGTAAAAAACTTAATTTTGATCCTGAATTATTTTTGTTAGGAATAGAATATGCAAAAGAAAATGGCTTGGATGGATTTATTTTATGTGAACATTTTAATGCAGTTGATCTAATGTCTTCATACTCTTATTTAGAAAATAACTATGAATATGATGGAGATAGATATATTGTTAATGGGTTTTCAGTTTTTATTGGTATGGAAGTAGATATAAGATATGGCGGTCATGTCATAGTATCAGGAAACAGGGATTCTATATTAAAAATTAGAACTGCTCTTGAACCTCATGTTAAAAAAAATAATTTTATTCCTTTTGGAAAACTACTAGATTTAGGTGAAAAATATGAATGCTTAATTATAGGCAGCCATCCTTATAGAGAAAATCACAAATTATACTTACAGCCTAAAAAGTATTTAGAGAGATTGGATGCACTAGATTTAAATACAAAAGATATTTATAAAAGAGGTATTGAGATTGTAGAGAATGAAGTAGCAAATTTATCAAAAATTTTAAATATACCCTATGTAACAGGAAGTGATAGTCATTATCCAGTACAACTTGGTACTGTAAAGACATGCTTTGAAACTGAATGTCATACAATAAAAGAATTAAAGGAATGTATAAAAAATAAAAAATATAAAATAGAGATATCTAAAGCTTTAAAATTAAAAGTATACACTTCTAAAATAACAAAAAATTATTTAAAAAAACAGATAAAACTATCAAAACAAAGCTGTAAATAAAAATAATTAAGATTAATTAGGCTTTATACATTTTTTTTAATCATTCATATACTATTTTAAGAATAATTGTTAAGGATAATCGTAATGAAGGATTTTTTTAATAAACTTTTAATATACAATAGGAAGAATTTTATTGATGGTGCAGGAGCAAATTATGAAACTATTGTTACTGACTATGTTAATCTAAATAACTTTTCAAGTAAAACTCAATATTTTATATGGGTAGATTTAAAAAATTTCAAAGTAAATATATTTAATGGAAGTAAAGGAAAATGGAAAATAGTTCATAGTTATTTATGTACAATTGGTAAAAAAGAAACACCTACCCCTACCGGAACTTTTACAATTGGAGTGAAAGGCTTATATTTTGGAGTGAATAAGGGGTATAAGTGTTGGTATTATACACAATTTAAGGGAAACTATTTATTTCACTCTATAATATATAATTTAGATGGATCAATTAGAGATGGAAGATTAGGAAATGCTTTATCTGATGGTTGTATTAGGCTAAATAAAATAAATGCAAAATGGATCTGGGATAATATTCCCGAAGCAACTAAAGTTGTAATAAGTTAAATATAATTTTATCCAACTTATTTCAAAAGCATGGATCTTAATAAATTGAGTTTTATCCATGCTTTTATTTTGTTATTGATAAGAAAAAATTATAGATATAAAATAGATATAAATATATTACTTTTATACTATAGTTTAAAATAAATCTTAGCAGAAGGATATGTTTTAAAACAGTGTTGATATTGTAGTATA